>JBHEKU010000311.1:0-3019 GCA_041859205.1 Ignavibacteria bacterium
GTTCAAGAACTGATGAATCTTCATATATAAAAGGTACTTTTTTTCCTTTTATTGGGTATGATGAAAACAAAGAAGTTGTTGCATTGATTATTTATCATGAAAAAGATTTTCCAAAAAAGACGGATGTAAAATAATAAACTCAGAGGGGGATGTTATTCCCCTCTGGTTTTTAATCTATATAGTAGAAACGTCTGAGAAACTATCAATATTGATTAACGCAAGATAGTCACATTGTCATATAAAAACTGTTATGAAACTTTATGGAGTACCCTGATACTTCATGAATAGAAAAGAAATTCTGATCCTTATACAGAAGAAGAAATTATAAATAAAAAGGTATAATAGCTATGAAAGATAAAACAACAACAATGAATCTTAACTACGCTCAAGCGAATCCCTACCAGGTGTTCAAATTGCTTTCTATTAACGAAGCAAGAATACGACTCGTTCATATATACTCGAATGAACTGTTAAGCATTCAGGGTAAAGATTTAAAAGAATTTTCCAGTAAGATGGTAATATAACTTAAAGAAGAAGTTGTCACAAATACACACAGAAAATATTATAGAGCATAAAATATTCTCAGCAAATTCTAGCGAAGATATGAGATTGTTATCGATCAACCAGGTTAGAACAATCTTGGGGATTAGATACCAATCAGTTGTCAAAATAATTGAACGAGGTGAATTAGAATTTATAGAAATGGGGGATCGTAAAAAGATACCGATGATAAAACTTCGAAACTTTATTAATCGTTCAAGTAAAGCTTTAAAAGACAAACGAGATATTGTAAAGACTTACGAAACATCATCAATTAAAAATAAATTAAAAAACATAATTAAAAAACATGGAAGGAGTTAAATTAATATGGCGACATATTATCCCAAGAGAGGATTTTATTTTATAGATTATTGGGTAGGTAATAAGCGAAAAACTATAAACACTCAATTAAAAGCAACAGTAAGAAACTTACCAAAAGTGGAAAGAATGAAAGCAGATATTGAAAATGAAATTGAAATTAAAAAAACTGAAATTAAGGAGCGCAGCTATGAACAATCTGCAAATTACTCTGATGAAAATAAGGAACAATTAACAATGACCCAGCTTATTGAAAAATATCGAATCAAACTTTCGATTAGATCTAAGTCTCACCAAGAAGTATTTGAGTATGCAATGGCAAGATTTCTAGAGATAGTCCCCGGAGACTTTTCACCCAAGGAGGTAACTCAGGAACACATTATAAGATACATAAAACTTCATATGGATGTAGTTAGTAATGCTACGCTAATAACGTATCTGAATTATTTAAAAGCTTTCTTCAATTATTTGGTTGATGAAGACTATATTTTGAAAACACCCATAAGAACAAAAGATTTACCAAAGAGAGCTAGAAAAGCGGTAACCACTTTCCCAAAGGAAATGTTGGATGGACTACTTGAAGAATCGCTTCGAAGAGATTATACTTTCTATTGTATTTTAAAGATGCTTGGGTACACTGCAATAAGACCAATTGATTTGTTGAATTTGAAAGTAGGTGATTTAGATTTCGACAAGAATTCAATATTGGTTCGTATCTCAAAAGTCAGTAACGAAATAAAATTTCCATTATATGATGAATTAAAAGAATTTTTATTCATGGAAATGAAGGAGGTCGTTTCAAAAAATAAAGAGGAATATTTATTCCCCGGTTATTCTGTTGCGAGAGTTGGCAGAAAGTTTCGAAGAATTAAAACTAAGCTGGGAATCACGGATAAATTCAAGTATACTTTGAAAACTTTTAGAAAAACATTCGCTACTCTATATGCAAAAACATTACATATTCAGGATGTCGCAAACCTGTTAGGGCACGATGATATTGAGACTACAAAAGAGTTTTATGCTGATGTAATTACTGAGGATTTGCGTAATAAATTGAACCAAAAAAAATGATAGTGTTTGAAAAGTGTTTGCAACTGCTGACAAACTGCTGACAAACTGCTGACAAGTGAGCGTCTTTAAAAAGAAGAAGCCCGATAAGTTATTAATTTATCGGGCTTTATGTTCGTGGAGAATAGCGGGGTCGAACCGCTGACCTCTTGCATGCCATGCAAGCGCTCTACCAGCTGAGCTAATTCCCCTCAATGCAAAATAAAAATTCACGTGCGGAAATACAATTCATTAAATAAAAAATTACAATAATTTATTATAATTTTATTTTGCGCACTGAAAAGATTCGGGATATGCTGATAAAGATTTTATTGTCTCTTCAGAAGTACCTCTCAGAAAATCTACATTTGTAAAAGAAAATTTTATTAAATCATAATTAGCCGATTGTGTATAATCCGATAAAGAGTATTTAATGTTACTCTCTGTATCTGAATTTATATCAAATACTTTTGTTCCTGTTAAGCAGCTGAAATCAATTTCTTTTAAGTCAATATTTTTAATCTTTGATGATTCCTTAGTTCTGAAATAAATTTTTGAATTAAATAAATCATAAACGATACTCCATTGAGTTGAACCCGGCTGTGAAATTTCATTTAAAACATTGAATGCGTAGTTGACTGCTTCATTACTTTCATTTTTGTTATACGCTTTTATCAGTTTGCATGTTCGGGCAAATCTGTTCAATGAGGCAGGTGATTCGCTTAACGCTTTTTCTCCACCGAAATCTTTATACTGTGAAAGATAATTTACTGATTCTGAATAAAAATCATTTGCCAATACTTTGAACGGCATATCACTTTCTGTATGATAAACCATCTTTCCTTCTATGAATTCAATCACAGCGGACTTTCCGTTTTTATCTGCTACTAAATAATGTATCGGTACACTGCTTTTGCTTATTCTTATTTTTGAATCGGAATCAATAACATCCTGCACCGTAGCAGAGTTATCCAGTTGATACTGAATCCAAAGTAATGTATTCACTGCGGGTCGGGAGTCCGCCTCAGGATATTCCGTTCCATCCATCCACATAAGCTCCACAACAAGGCCTGCATCATTCATTCCTCCCATGGGATATTCTTTACCGAATTGA
>JBHEKU010000241.1:0-36679 GCA_041859205.1 Ignavibacteria bacterium
TATCTTTTTTCAGTCAATAGAAAATGCTGTTTCAACTTAAAAATTAAACAATTATGTTAGGTATTACAATTGAGTTATTTCCACATTGGTAATCTGATGGAATTTTAATCCTGAAAATTCTATTTTCTATAATATAAAATAAATCATAGATGAAGAAATTAAGTGTTATTTTAGCCCTTGTTCTAATACCCCTATGTTTTACGTCAGCAAATGCCTCAGACACCCTTAAAACCACAACTAAAGTTACACCTAAAAAAATCGAGAAAGATACTCCAAGCCCCTGGGGAATTTCATTCGCATATAGCGAGAACGGCTTTGGTCCCTCGGTTAACTATGTAAAAACTCTTAACAGCAACACACAGCTTATAACAGGTTTGGCATTAATGAGCGTATCCGATAGCAGGGAATTTGAGCAGTACGATGTATTCGGGAACAAGTTAACTCAGAATAAAGAAAACAGAGTAATGCTTATCCCTCTTAACATCAGCATTAAAAAAGGAATATTCAGTGATGATATCGAAGGCAGTATTAAGCCAATAATAAATTTTGGAATTTCACCTTCATTAGTTCTCACCAATCCGTACTCAAGAGATTATTTTAACGCGCTGGGATACATGCAGGCAGCATTTGCTATGGGTGGATTTGCAGGAGCAGGCCTCGAATTTAAAGAAACTCAGTCAGTTGCTTTTTCATTTAATGTAAACTATTCATACGTTACCCCTATAGGAAAAGAAGTAAACAGCCTTTACGATAAACCGATTAAAAACCTTACAGGATTTCAAATTGCATTCGGTGTGAAGTTCTAAAAAATATTATATGATTATCAAAGCCATTGCAGGTAGCTTCAGAGAAAAGTCTTACAATAAAATGGCTTTGAAATACATGGTACAGGGCGCACAGAAAGCCGGCGCAGATGTAGAAATAATTGAGCTGACTGACTACCCTATGCCGATATACGATGAAGATACCGATAAAGCCGGCAAACCGGAAAATGTGCTGAAGCTAAAAGAAAAGCTTGCAGAAGCAAAAGGATTGCTCATTACTTCTCCCGAATATAATCACTCGCTTCCGGGCGGATTTAAAAATGTAATTGACTGGCTTTCGCGATTCAAAGATCAGCCGTTCAAAGGAAAGTGGATTGCTCTTGCAGGAGCCTCTACAAGTTCATGGGGAACTGTCCGCGCCCAGCTTGCTTTGCTTCCTGTATTCAGAGTTCTTGCCGCGCATGTTCTTCCCACTCAAATATATATGCCTCTTGCGCAGAACTTGTTTGATGAAGAAGGTAATATTAAAGACGAAAACACCAAAGAAAAACTTATTGCTTTGGGAAAAGAACTCGCCGAAAAAATAAAAGATTAATCAACTGTTACAAAGATTTACAATCCTGACATATCCATGAAATAAATTACGCTTATTTTTGTAGTGTAAATTAAACATTGGAGACAATAAAATGGAAAATCAAATTAACACTCAGGAATCAGAAAACCCTGAACAAATCAAAAAAGGATTTTTTTCTACAACAAAACGAAAAGTCCTTTTATCGCTCGCAGTTTTTCTTTTTCTTACAGTATCTTTTGCAGGAGTGAGTTTTGCAAAAAAAATGTATCATCTTAAAACCGGTGGACCTATCGGAATTATCATTGATAAGGTTACTGAAGATATGACTTTATCAGATGATCAGAAAGCAAAAATCACTTCTTTGAAGAATGATGTAAAAGCAAAGATGGAATCCAAGAAGTCAGGAAGGAAAGAAAAGTTTAACAGTTTCATTGATGAATTCAGAAAAGACAACCTTGATAAAGCTTCACTGGAAAGTATGTACCAAAAGCATGAACAGGAAAGAACTGAAATGAAAGATTTTGCAGAGAGCAAGATAATTGAATTCCATGATATACTGACACCTGAGCAACGAAAGCAGGCTGCAGATAAAATGGAAAAAGTGAGGAATAAATTTCATGAGAAGATGGAAAATTTTCAGCATGAAAAATAATTCAAAACGGCGGTATTATTAATTTGATACCGCCATTTTAATTTTAAAACTAAAATGAATAGAAGTATATTAGTAATTGATGACGATAAAAAGCTTGGCGAGCTGCTGACTGAATATCTTGAAAAATATTCTTACAAGGTTACTCACTTTGATAATCCGGTAAATGCCCTGACAAATCTTAAAACGAATTCATACGATCTGATCATTTTAGATATAATGATGCCTGATATGGACGGCTTTGAAACGCTGAAGGAAATGCGTAAGAGTATTCAGATACCTGTTATCATGCTTACTGCCAGAGGAGAAACAACAGATAAGATTGTAGGGCTTGAGCTCGGTGCAGATGATTACTTATCAAAACCTTTTGAACCGCGCGAACTTCTTGCAAGGATTCAGGCAATATTCAGAAGAGTAGAGGGAAAAGTTGTTGCATCAGAAGAAATAAAATTTAAGAATATAATTATAAACACTGCAAACCGTTCAGTAAAATTAAATAATAAACCCGTTGATATAACTACAACGGAGTTTGATTTGCTTGTCCTTTTTGCAAAAAATAACGGCAAAGTATTATCACGTGAGCTTCTTATGCAGAAAACAAAAGGAATGAGCTGGCAGTATTCTGACAGAAGTATCGATGTAATGGTCTCGCGACTAAGAACAAAACTAAAAGATAAAACAAGCAGCTTAATCAAAACTGTTCAATCAGTAGGATATATATTTCATGCGGATTTTCAGGAAAATTAAATCGTCAGTATTTTTAAAGCTGGGTATTATATTAATAGCTTTTGTTGTACTGGTAAATTCTCTTACTTCTTTTTTTGTATACTTTAGTCTGGAAAGAGATTCTCTGAGCATGCTTCACAGATATCCTGCTCTGCTGAATAAATACGTTATTCAGGACGTCGGCATTCCTCCTGACACAGCTAAAGCAAGAGAGCTTTCCCGCGAGCTTAATTTAAATATACGATACGAGCTTAATAATTTTCACTGGTCAACTGATGAATCTATGGCAGGAGCTGATGAGATTTTAAAACAGAAAAATTCAGATACCTCAAAAAGCTTCCGCCGATACAAATCGAGATTATACTCGGTTACCAAAGTTGAAAACGGATATATAACAATTTCTCCATGGCTTCCACGAGACTTTGCAAATACACCAAAAGCAATTATTGCAGTTATATGTTTCTTTACAATCGTAATTTTCTTTTTGTACTTTGCTTTAAGATGGTTGTTAAGTCCTGTGAAAACTCTCTCCAAAGGAGTTGAGGAAATAAGCAAAGGAAAACTTGATTACAGAATTGATTTGAAATCAAAAGATGAGTTCGGTAAGCTGGCTGGATTAATAAATAACATGACGGATAACATTCAAAGCTCAATGAAGGCAAAAGAAACTTTGCTTGTAGATGTTTCGCATGAGTTAAGAACTCCACTTACACGAATGAAGCTTTCAAGTGAGTTTATAGACAACGAGAAAATAAAAAACAGAATTAAAGATGATGTAAATGAAATGGAACACATGGTAGGCGATCTTCTTGATAACTACAAAAAAGAAAATGCATTATCAAAGCCCGAAATATCGGAGTTTGATTTAAATGAATTGATTGAGAATACAGCTGAAAAATTTACCACAGAGCGGATTTATTTTGAGAGTAAAAATAAATTATTAGTTAAAGCCGATGAGAAGAAAATTGAAATTGTAATTAAGAATCTTATTGATAACGCTTTAAAATATTCAAAGGATAGTATTAAAATAAGAGCAGAGCAAAATCCTGATAATGCCAGTGGATTTATTTTAATAGTCAAAGATAATGGCGCAGGAATTCCTGCTGAGGAAGTTAAATATATTTTTGAACCATTTTATAGGGTGGATAAGTCAAGAAATAAAGCTATTATAGGATATGGTCTGGGATTAAACATCGTAAAAAAAATTATTGAAGCGCATAACGGAACAATCGAAGTTAAAAGCGAAAAAGATAAAGGAACTGAGTTTATTGTAAGAATCTAAAGATTCTACTTTTTTTCACATAAATAGTGAACACCAAAAATGATCAAAAGAATTGAACTGATTCTTTCACCGAAAGAATCGGCTGATGATAAATTCATCGAACAGCTTGTAAGAAGTAATTTATCTCTTAAAAAAAGTGATGAACTTCACATCGTTAAAGACCGCAGTTCTATTGATGCCCGCTCAAGAACTCCACGCATAAGTCTTCTCATCAATGCCTACGTAAATGAAGTCCCGAAAGAAATTCCACCGGTAAAATCTTCATTCAAAAAAGTTTCCGGCAATAAAAAAGTTATAATTGTTGGTGCCGGACCTGCAGGATACTTTGCCGCTCTTGAACTGATAGAGAACGGAATTAAACCAATAATTTTCGACAGAGGCAAAGATGCACGTGAGCGCAGAAAAGATCTGCGCGCAATACAACAGTTTAGTATTGTTAATCCCGATTCGAATTACTGCTTCGGAGAAGGAGGTGCAGGAACGTATTCTGACGGCAAGCTTTACACACGCTCTCACAAACGCGGCGATATAGATAAAGCAATGCGAATACTTGTTGAGCACGGAGCAAATCCGGATATACTTATTGAATCGCATCCGCATATAGGTTCAAATAAATTACCTGGTATAATTCAAAATATAAGAGAGACTATCATAGAGTTCGGCGGAGAAGTTCATTTCGAATCCAAAGTAACTGACTTCATAATTGAGAATGAAGTGATGAAAGGTGTAATTGTAAATAATAAAGATGAACACACTGCCGATGCAGTTATACTTGCAACAGGGCACTCTGCCCGCGATATATTTTTTCTTTTGCAAAAGAAAAATGTTTACCTTGAGGCAAAGCCGTTTGCAATTGGAGTAAGGGCCGAGCATCCGCAGGCTTTGATAGATGAAATTCAATACAAACAAAATCCACGAGACGAATATCTTCCTGCATCAAGTTACAAACTTGTCACGCAGGCAGACGGACGAGGAGTTTTTTCATTCTGCATGTGTCCTGGCGGATTGATTGTCCCCGCTGCAACAGCTCCCGAAGAAATTGTTGTGAACGGAATGTCGCTCTCACGCCGCGATTCCCCCTATGCAAACTCAGGAATTGTGGTTGCGCTTGAAACTGATGATTACAAAAAAATTCTTGAAGATATTGAAAAAGAAAATTCTAGCGAAGTAAAAAATCTGAAGGAAGAATTCAGAGTTAACAATAATCTAAGTGAATTAAATGAAATGTTTGACGGATTGATACTTCAATCCTTAATCGAAAAAAGATTTTTTAATGCATCAGGAAAAGGTACACAGCAGGCACCGGCACAAAAAATTACAGATTTTGTAAAAGGAACTGAATCATCAAGTTTAAATGATACATCATACATACCGGGAGTTTATTCACATGATTTTGACTTATTGCTTCCTGAATTTTTTTCTGTAAGATTAAAATCAGCATTTGTTGACTATGGTAAAAAAATGAAAGGATATTTTTCAGATGAAGGAATGATGGTAGGGATTGAATCACGCACAAGCTCGCCTGTAAAAATACCGCGGAACAAAAATGACTACCAGCACATACAAGTAAGAAACCTTTACCCGTGCGGTGAAGGTGCAGGCTATGCCGGAGGAATTATTTCTGCCGCACTGGACGGGCAGAATGTAGCAAAGGCTATAGCTACTGTAAATTAAAATTTTATATAATGAAAATCCTCATTGTCTTATCTCTTTTATTTTCATTTGTAAGCAGTAACCTTTTCGCACAATCCAAAGATTCCTTAGAAACTCCTCTGATTACATCACAAAGAGATTCTGTAAAAACTTCAGATAGCACATTATCTTCTTCATCCATTCCAAATAAAAAACAAAAAAAGAATTCACCTCAAAAAACATCATCTAAAGATTCCGGAATAATAATTGGCTCACTTGTAGGTGCAGCAGCAGGAGTCGGTATTGCAGCTATACTTGGCACTTTTTCCCTTGAGCCTTCAAACGATAAAAAAGCTTCTTTAGGTGAACTTATTCTTGGCGGCGTGGTCGGAGCAGTTATTGGCGGAATTGTTGGCGGTCTGGTATCAAAATAAATTTATTCAGATGAAAAAAATTTTGTTATGCTTAATAATTTTATTTACAACAAAAGCATTCTCTCAAAGTGATAGTTCGTACAAAACGGACAATGTTTTTTTAATTTCATTTAAAGATTTTAATAATGAGATTCAAAATCTTGAAGATATAAGATTAACTTCAATTGATTCAATTTCACTTTCTTACGAATATGTAATTTTCGGAAGAACCTCAAATGAAAATAAATATGTAAAGAAGCAGTTAGTATTTGACAGAATCCAAAAATTCGGATATAAAGTGGGACCCAGTAAAGGAGCAATAATAGGAAGAACAGCATTGGTCAGTTTTGGTTTAGGATTTATCTTAGGCGCGATAGAAGGAAAAATTAATATTGTGGGTGATGGTAGCAGAAAACCGGAATTTGCCGACCATATTGGAACAGGGTTTCTAGTTGGAGTTGCGCTTGCTGCTCCGGCATCATTAGTTGCTTCATTGGTAGCATCATTTACTCACGAATATGAAGTGCTTGATATCTCCAAATACAACCGTCAAAAAAAATTTGAAATAATAAAAAGATTAATCCGCAACGGAGTGAAAGAGAATGAATAATCTCAAAAAAATTATTTTAATAATATCAATAATTTTAAATAATGGAAAGATATTTGGTCAAGGCGATAGCTCCCTTCCAACAGGTAATATATTTTCTATTTCATATACAAATTCAGTAGGTAAAATTTCTTCAGCTGAAGATGTAAAAATCAGCTCAATATCTTCCGACTCGCTGACATTTCAAATCTCAGAATATAATTCCATCACCAGATCATGGCAGCCGGTTAATCATAAAGTTGGATTCGATAAAATAAATTCCTTTGGATATAAATCAGGTTTAAGCAAGGCAGGAATTATAGGAAAAGGAGCTTTAGTAGGATTCGGTGCAGGATTTATCCTGGGCTGCATTACCGGAAAAATAAGTTTAGGTGGAGCCCACACTAACAGTAGCGATACAGATAATTCAACAAGCTTTGGAAACCGGCTGGGTACAGGACTTGTTTTTGGTGCAGTATTTACTCTTCCGGCGATTTTAATCAGCGCATTAATTCCCGCTAATCCCTATGAAAATTTAGACATTTCTAAATATAACTCTGAAAAGAAATCAGAAATTATATTGCGCCTTATTAAGAAAGGCATAAAAGAAAATATTTGATATAAATCTTTCCACGCAATATAATTTTTTCTGTATTATAATTACTAAATTTTAAAATTATTTTGCAGATACAATTTTACAACTGAATGCCATCTTGCAGCTTATTTAGTTAAAGGTGGCATATTTATTTATATTAAATTTTATATATCGTAAGACACATGATGAATCCCTTACACACAAAACAAATTGCTAACGAACTTTCCATAACTCAAAAACAAGTATTAGCCGTTGCGCAGCTGTTAAGCGAAGATGCTACAGTGCCATTCATAGCACGATACAGAAAAGAAATTACAGGAAGCCTTGATGAAGTTGTGATTGCAGCGATAAGAGACAGAATATCACAGCTTGAAGAATTAGATAAGCGCAGAGCTTCAATACTTAACTCACTCGAAGAAAGAAAACTTCTTACAGATGAATTAAAAGAAAAAATAGAAGCGGCTATTACTCTTACCGAGCTTGAAGATATTTATTTACCATACAGACCAAAGAGAAGGACTAAGGCAACAGTTGCAAAAGAAAAAGGGCTGGAGCCTTTAGGCGAAATGATTTTCTCACAGGAGAATATAGATATTACTGCGGAAGCAGAAAAATATATCGATGCTGAGAAAGGAGTGAACACAGTTGAAGAAGCATTACAGGGAGCAAGGGATATAATTGCCGAGTGGGTAAGCGAAAATCAGGAAGCGCGTGAAAAGATGAGAGACCTGTATCAGAAGAAAGGTGTGTTTATTTCAAAAGTTGTATCCGGAAAAGAAGAAGAAGGAATTAAGTATAAAGATTATTATGAATGGCGCGAGCCAATTTCTTCCGCTCCTTCACACAGAGTTTTAGCAATGAGACGCGGCGAGAATGAAGGATTTTTATCTCTGAAAGCAGAACCTGAAACCGATGATGCAATAATGTTAATGCAGGGAATTTTCCTAAAAGGTAATAATGATTCCGCAAATCAGGTAAAACTTGCTATAGATGATTCTTATAAAAGATTACTTGGACCATCAATGGAAACAGAGGCACGGGTTATCAGCAAAGAGACAGCTGATAAAGAAGCGATCGCAGTATTCGCTGATAATTTAAGGCAGCTTTTACTAGCTGCTCCGCTGGGAGAAAAAAGAGTTTTAGCCATTGACCCGGGATTCAGAACGGGATGCAAAATTGTATGCCTTGATGAGAACGGAAAGCTTCTGAAGAACGATAATATTTATCCGACACAATCTGAAGCTATGAAAAAATTAGCTGCGGAAAAATTAGTAAAGCTAGCCGAAGAATATAAACCCGATGTTATTGCAATCGGTAACGGAACTGCAAGCAGAGAGACAGAAACTTTTGTAAAGACAGTTGATTTCGGAAGAGATATTCCGACTATAATGGTGAATGAATCCGGTGCATCTATTTACTCTGCATCAGATGTTGCGCGAGAGGAATTTCCTGATTACGATGTTACAGTAAGAGGTTCAGTTTCCATAGGAAGAAGGCTGATGGATCCGCTTGCTGAACTTGTGAAAATAGATGCGAAGTCAATCGGTGTCGGGCAGTATCAACATGACGTTGACCAGAAAGCATTGAAAGATAAACTTGATGATGTTGTAATTAGCTGCGTGAATAAGGTCGGCGTTGAACTTAATACAGCAAGTAAAGAATTGCTCACATACGTATCAGGACTCGGACCAAAGCTTGCAAAGAGTATTATCGAATACAGAAATGATAAAGGCGGATTTAAATCACGCGATGAAATTTTGAAAGTGCCGAGACTCGGCAATAAAGCATTTGAGCAGGCGGCAGGATTTTTAAGAATACGTGAAGCAAAAAATCCGTTGGACTCATCTGCAGTTCACCCTGAAAGCTATGATATAGTTTATCAGATGGCTAAGGATGCCGGATGTACTGTTGAAGAACTAATGCACTCCGATGAGCTTAGAAAAAAAATTGATATAAATAAATATGTATCCGATACAGTCGGCTTGCCGACATTAAGCGATATTATGGATGAGCTTGCAAAACCCGGACGCGACCCGAGGCAAAAATTCGAGCTGTTCAAGTTTGCTGAAGGCATAGAAAAGATGGAAGACTTAAAGCCGGGAATGAAGTTGCCGGGAATTGTAACTAACTTAACTGCCTTCGGCGCGTTTGTTGATATCGGAGTTCATCAGGACGGGCTTGTGCACATAAGCCAGATTACAGACAGGTTTATAAAAAATCCTGCCGAGGTTTTAAAAGTCGCACAGAAGGTTGATGTTACCGTTGTTGAAATTGACCTTGCCAGAAAAAGAATTCAGCTTAGCATGAAGGAACCGGGAGCGAAACCTGTAGTTAAAAATACAAATACGAAAGTTGACCCGAATGCTTTTAAGGCTAAGCAGCAGAGCAAGATTGAAGAAAAAGAAGATAAGCTAAAAATGTTACTTGAAAAGTTTAAAAAATAGAATTAATATATTAGCACGACTATGACAAATCCAAATTCAGATATTACAACAGAGGGAATAAGAATAGAGGTAACTCCCGAATTTATTCCCGAGCGCTCAGAGCCCGATAAAAAACTTTTCTTTTTTATCTATAACATCCGCATTACAAATAACAGCGAAGAGAACTTGCAGTTGCTTTCACGTTACTGGTTAATTATCAATGCTGACGGAGATGAAAATGAAGTTAAAGGTGAAGGTGTTGTCGGTCAGTTTCCTTATCTGAAGCCGGGACAAAATTTTGAGTACTCAAGCTTCACTCCGCTTGATACTGAATGGGGTACAATGGAAGGGCATTATACTTTCGAAAAAGATAACGGCGAAAAAATTGATGCTAAGGTTGGAAGATTTTATTTAACGAGCGACATATTGGTTTAATTACTCAACATAATATTCTTGTAAACTTTTCACATTCACTCTGCCTGATTTTAACTCTTTAATTCCTTGCACAACTGAGTCCGCAGCAGAGAGCGTTGTGATAAACGGAATTTTATTCTGCACTGCAGCCCAGCCGATTGCATATTCATCGTAACGCGATTCTTTCCCCAGCGGTGTATTTATCACAAGCTTTATATCTCCGTTTTTAATTCTATCTACAACATTAGGCCTTCCTTCAAGCACTTTAAAAACTGGCTCTGCTTTAATTCCGTTTTCATTCAGATACTTTGCAGTACCGATAGTTCCGATTATTCCAAATCCCAACTCAACAAATTCATTCACAATCTTTAATGACTTGGGTTTCTTATCGTTGTTGTTTAAGCTAATGAAAATTTTTCCTTCAGTAGGCAAAAGATTCCCCGTAGATGTCTGCGCTTTAAGCATTGCTTCACCGAACGTGGCGCCGATACCCATCACTTCACCTGTGGAGCGCATCTCCGGTCCTAAAAACATTTTGACCTTAGGAAATTTCTGGAACGGGAAAACAGATTCCTTCACTCCGATATATTTAATATCATCAAACTTCTTTAGCTTAAACTCTTTCAATTTTCTTCCGGCAATTACCTGCGCTGCAATTGTAGCAAGCTGAACGCCTGTGGTTTTGCTCACGAACGGAACTGTTCTTGATGCTCTCGGATTCGCCTCGATAACGTAAACAACATTGTCCTTAATCGCATATTGAATATTGAGCAGTCCTTTAACTTCAAGAGCGATTGCAAGTTTCTTTGTATACTCTTTTATCTCTTTAAGATTTTTTGCTGATAAGGAAATGGGCGGAAGGATAGACGTACTGTCGCCGGAGTGAATCCCCGCTTCCTCTATGTGCTGCATAATTCCTCCTATGTAAACATCTTTGCCATCGCCGATTGCATCAACGTCAATCTCACGCGCTTCTTCAAGAAACTTATCAATTAACACAGGATGTTTTCCCGAAAGCTTTGCTGCTTCAAAGAAAAATTCCGTAAGCTGTTCATCGTTATAAACAATCTGCATTGCCCTGCCACCAAGCACATACGAAGGTCTTACTAAAACAGGGTAACCGATTTTATTTGCAATCTTAACTGCTTCCTTTAAACTTAAGGCAGTACCGTATTCGGGCTTTGGAATTTTTAGTTCATCGAGTAACTTACCGAATTTTTTCCTGTCCTCTGCTACATCAATATTTTCTGATGAAGTGCCGAGCACTTTTAATCCGTTCTTCTCTAATTCTTTTGAAAGCTTTAACGGCGTCTGTCCGCCGAAACTTACGATTATACCCTTAACATTTTTTTCATAGCGTGTAATGTTCAGCACATCTTCAACTGTAAGCGGCTCAAAATATAGTTTATCAGTAATATCATAATCAGTCGAAACAGTCTCAGGATTGCAGTTAATCATTATCACTTCATAGCCTTCTGCGCGAAGAGCTTTTACGCAGCGGACGCAGCAGTAATCGAATTCGATTCCCTGCCCTATGCGATTAGGTCCCCCGCCAAGAATTATAATTTTTTCTTTATCGGAAGATTTTACTTCGTTATATTTTTCGTAGGTGGAGTAATGATAAGGTGTGTTTGCATCGAACTCTGCCGCGCATGTATCAACTGTCTTATACACAGGATAAATTTTATTTTTATCTCTGTATTTTCTTATCTTCTCTTCTGTTGTATTTAAAATGTGGGCGAGCTGCTTATCGGAAAATCCAAACTTCTTTGCTTTTAAAAAAAGTCCCGGATTTATTTTTTTTGTATTTGGCATTTAGATTTTAATCAGTCTTTTGTGTGTGAATGAGCGTGGCTATGGCTGTGACCGTGATGGTGCTCCATAATCTCATTAAAGCTTGATTCAGAAAATACTAAACTTGGAATTACAATATCACTCAATAAACATGGTACTAAAACCGAGACAAATAAAATTAAAATAAGCGAAACTATTTGCATAACATCAGTTCCGTTAAATCCGAAAGTCAAAAGATACACAATTGCTGCCATTGTAGCAGCGAATGTATGCACAAAGTGTGTTACATGAGTGATTTTTTTAAAGAGACGCGGAAGAAAAATTCCTGCAAATCCTCCTATGAAAATAGCAGACCATGCGAACTGCGGCTCTTCAAGAATGCAGATATGCAAAGTCATATTATACCCAAGCAGATGTCCGCCAAGATATGGAAAAACGGAATCGCTGACTGTGCAGCCGATTGAAGATGATAAAATCCCGACGCCAATTGCCCTGACTGCATCTTTATTAAAAGCATAATAAATTGCTACGGGAGTAATAGTTGCAAGAAATAAATGCACATAATGAATTTTGCTGAACAAGCCTTCATTCATATAGCCGTGCATGTATTTATTTATTATAAGAATTGAAGTAAGGCAAAGCAGCACTGAAATTACAGTGAACTTGAAATGCTCGCTTACTTCTTCTTTAACGATATTTATTCTGTTTCTGTCCAGAGTTTTTTGTTCTATAAATTAATCTATTGAAACACCGTCTATCGAATAAATTATATCGGAGTATTCGTCTTTAACATCGAGGTTGACTTTAAATCTTCCTTTAATATTCACTACGCCTGTTTTGAAATCCGTTTTCACTCCATTTGTAAGCTTAACGTAAATTATTTCATTTATAAATATCGGCGGAGCGCAGTAACAGCTAAGCGGCGGAGCAGAGCATAATAAAAACTCATCCATATTTTCTAAAGCATTCAGCGGAGTCATAAATCCGATTATGTTTACATTCTTGCCTTCCATATCTTTTATTTCCTTGGGGACTTCTTTTCCGGGGACATAAGTTCTTAGCTGTCTGAATGTAATTTTATTAAAAGGCTGCGATGTATCTACGGGGATAAAATCCGTTTTAGGAGTATTGATTTGCTGTGTACCGTCAAGCGAGCCTTTCTTAGTCGTGTCGCGGTTTGCCGTAAAATTTATTTTACTCAGCTCAACTTTTTCACCTTTAGTATTGTACACAAAACTTTTTCCGCTAGTATCTTTATTGGAAAAAAGACTTATGCAGACTGCCATTATAAAAACTGCATATCCTAAGTAAGGAATATTGTTTGCGATTTTTGATTTTAACTCTTTCATAATTTTAAACTTTTATCGTTTAACTGACCGGAGCAAGATTGCTTGCCACATCCGTATTGTACGCTTTTAATGCGGGGATTATTGTAACTATTAAGCCAAGCAGAACTGTTCCTGTGAGTATGTAAAACTCGAATAAATTAAATACCGTTCCGCTTATCTGTATTCCCGCTATATTTGAAATTGTATCTTTGAAAATAAAAATCAGTAAGTGAGAAATTATAATTCCTGAAATTCCTCCTATGAAACTTATAATAAATCCTTCTATAAGAATGATGTTTAATATTGTTTGCTTCTTTGCTCCCAATGAACGCATAATTGCAATATCTCTCTTGCGTTCATTCATTGAGTTGTAAATCGAAACTAAAATTGAAATCACTGCAACGAAAACAACTAAGTAAGCTATGATTATTAAAATTGAATTTATATTTCCTATTATATCAAACAACTGCTTTATTTCGAAAACAGGAATAACTGCCTGAGCGTTTATTCCTTCAAACTTATTTTCATTAATCTGCCTTCTGAGCAAATCAAAAAATACCGGACTTTTTAAACTTACTAAAATTGCAGTTACTGATTTATCCGAATCTTTTAAATGTTCTTCTTCAGTACTTTGCCCGTCTTTATCGTGATTATGTCCCTCATGGTTATGTCCATCGTGTTTAGCAGTATCAGTTGCCGCATCCGTCCTCTCCTTCAATTTCTCTTCCACTTCATGATGATGAATTTCCCAGATGGAATTCATAGAAGTAAAAATTACTTTATCTATAGGAGTAAATGTCTTCTCTAAAATACCAACAACCGTAAACTTAAATTCTGCATGTTCGAACATACCCTCGTAGCCTTCGTAGCTTTCCACTCCGTGCGAGCCGGCAAATGTATCTCCGATTTTTAAACCGGTTTTGAGCGCAGTCTCGTTTCCTATAACAACTTCAAAATCTTTTGTAAAAAATCTGCCTTCTTTCAGCTGATATTTTTTATCTTTCTGATAAGAGAAGTCAGAAAAAATTTCAGGTGTAGTTCCTATAAATCTGTGATTCTTAAAATTATCTCCGAGCACATAAGGAATTGCAAGCTTTACTCTTTTATCGTCCTTTAATTTGGTATATGTATCATAAGGCATATTTTGTATCGGCACGCCAATCTGATAAATTGTATTCAGAGTTAATTGAAGTGAGCTTCCTTTAGGTCCGACAATTATTTCGTAGCCTGTAGCTGTCTGGTTAAATGCGTCGCTGCTTTCCTGCTTCAGAATTAAAATTGAAACAACTAGCGCAACGCCGAGCATTATAGAGAACATCGTCAGCACCGATGCTAAACTTCTCTGCCTTATATTTTTCCATACTATTTTGAAGATGCTCATTGGGTTGCCGCCTTATTTATATCTTCAAAATTAATTTTGTTCTCAAACTTATTTATTATATCGGATTCATGTGATACGAGGAGCAATGAAATTTTATTTTCTTCGCAGATATTTTTTATAAGGTCGATTGCAAGCTCGCCGTTTTTTGCATCAAGGTTTGCAGTCGGTTCATCTGCTAAAATAAGCTTCGGTGAATTTGCAACTGCGCGCGCAATGGCGACCCGCTGCTGCTCGCCGACTGAAAGCTCAGAGGGCTTATTGTTCATCTTTTTTGAAAGTCCGACTTTATTTAAAAGAGCCTCGGCTTTTTTCCTGTCGAGATTGTTTGCAAACATCATTCCCAGCATTACATTTTCGATTGCAGTAAATCCCTGCAGCAAATTGAACGTCTGGAAAACATAGCCTATATTTTTCGAGCGGAATGCATCGCGCTTAGATTCGGATAAAGAAGAAATTTTTTCATCGTTGAAAAATATCTCGCCGTTATCCTGAGAAATTATTCCGGCAATAAGATTTAAAAATGTGCTCTTGCCCGAGCCGCTTTTGCCGGAGACGGCAAGCTGAAAATTTTCCTGTAATGAAAAATCCGGGATATTTATCACATCTGAAACCTCTCCATCGGCATTCTTAAACGTTTTTCGCAGGTTCGTAATCTTTAGCATAATTCAATTTATACAAATCATTTGCAAAAAGGAATTCCCAAAAATTTCCCTATCCCTACATATAGGGAGAATTTATTTGATAAGGAATTTGGGAATGAGTATCTTTGAGAGTTATGAATTATGAGTTATGAATTTCATACAACAATACAACAATGCAACAATGCAACAATGCAACAATGCAACAATGCAACAATGCAACAATGCAACAATAATACAACATTCGAAACTTGAAACTTGAAACTTGAAATTTGGAACTTAATTGAAGAATCCGTCAAAAATTCGTCATTCGAAAGTATTTTTGCTGAGTTTTAGGAAAGCTCAATTTTAGCTCAGAATCATGAAATCCGTCAAAAACTCATCAATATTAAAAAATTCTGATTATTCGGATGAGAGTAAAATGTGAACTTGCAATTTAAAAGTTGAAAATTGGAGCTGATTTCAAGAATCCGTCAAAAATTCATCATAAAATACAAATGAAGAATTTCAGAAATTGTTGATTTTGCGCTGAAATTAAGAGTTCGCTAATTTGAAAAATACAATTCGTTGGATGATTGGATGACCCAAAGGGTACCCCCCGCCTTCGCGGGAATGACAAGCAAGTGAAAGGAAAATGTGACAATAATGTTACTTTTCAATTCACAATTAACAATTGATAATTAACAGAATGTAACAATGTTACTTTTGTATTGCATCACATTTGAAATCAGAAATCTGAGATTAAATGATGAAACTATTATCTCATCAACGAAGTAATACTTTAAAATACCTAATTATGAAAATCTTAGCCTCTATAATAATACTCTTGACCATCAGTTCGATTTCGTACTCACAGACTGATGGCGTACAGAAGAACTCTTCGCCCTTCAAAATTGCGCGGCTGAAATATTCCGGCGGCGGCGACTGGTATAATGACCCTTCCGCAGAAGTGAACATGATGGACTATCTGAAAAAAAATACTACGGTAGATGTAGATGAGCCGAAATTCTATTCAGTCGATGTCGCCTCAGATGATATTTTTAATTACCCGTTCATTTTAATTACAGGACACGGAAATATTTCTTTCTCTGATAACGAAGCTGCCCGGTTAAGAAAATATTGTGAGAGCGGCGGGTTTTTATATGCCGATGATGACTACGGAATGGACGAAGCTTTTAAGCGCGAGATCAAAAAAGTTTTTCCGAACGATGAAATGAAAGAGCTTCCGTTCACGCATCCGATTTATAATTCGCAGTTTAAATTCCCGAACGGTCTTCCGAAAGTACACGAGCACGATGGCAAGCCGGCACAGGGATTCGGCATTTATAAAAACGGAAGGCTTTGCATGTACTATACTTACGAGACAAATATCTCCGACGGCTGGGCTGATACAAAGGAACATAATGACCCGCCTGAAAAAAAGGAAGAGTCATTTAAGATGGGAGCAAATATAATTGTATATATGCTAAGCAATTAACATTTACCTCAATAAATTATCAATTTTACCTATGAGCCAGTCAATACTGACTGTATTAGGCGAGGAATTGATTTCGTGTTTCAGGTATTCAAGTTCATGTTTATCTTTGAAATCTTTTAACTTTAAAAGCTTACTTAATGCAGAAACAAAATTAACATGATTTTCTTTCAGTCTCGGGCCAATAACAACGTTGCTCTGTAAAAAACTTTTATAGGAATCCAGAAGCAAAATCAGTTCTTCAACTAAATTCAGTTCATAGTAAATCATAGCATATAAATTTTTTATTGCTATTTTATAAAACACATCTTCATTCTGTACTAATGCAAGAGAGCTGAGCGCATCGTTATAATTTTTATTTTTGAAATGTACTTTAGCCATATTAATATTTACAGCACTGTCTTTGCGCTCCGGCGCTAAGCGGTCTTCGAATTTTTGAATAAACTCAACTGCTTCATCTGTTTTACCCAAGTAAATTGATGCTGCTACAATGTTTGAGAACAAAACAGGATTGATAGGCTCAGTAGGATTTAATGATAGAATATCATTTTCAATCGAATATTTATAGATCTCATATTGCGCAACAGGTACTTCTTCACCCCTGATATTATTTTTGCGAACACAAAAATTTGAAAGAGAGCCCATTAAATTATATCTTTCAGATTCATCAAGTCCGTTATTTTTATCGAAGAAAATTCTTCTTAACTCTAAAAAATATTTTTCTTCCATGTTGCTTCTGTAAAGCATTGCCCTGTTGTAATGAAAGTTCAGGATTGGAATTTCTCTTAAGTTTGTTTTTTCGAGGTAGTCAATTATTTCATCCATGAAACTTAACTCAACTTTAACATTAAGGCTTCCGGATTTAGTAAGCAGATAATTGTATCGTTTTAAAATGGATAAAAGAAAATAATTAATAAGATTTTCCGAATCTTTTGTATTCATATCTCCGGGAATATCTTTTTGAGTAAGTGGAATGAAAGCCTTACTGTCGATTGCATTTATCATCGTTTCCATTTTATACGATAGAAAAAAATAATCTTCATCTTTTGAGGGCATGCTTTCCAGTTCGGCTCTGTTTTTTTTCAGATGGATATTGAACAGGTCGTGTATTTTCCGGTCTGCAAGTTCTGCCATAAGAAATTCTTTATATGCGAACTCTTTTTCTCTCAGACGAGTCACTGCAAGAAATTCTTCTGCCAGTTTTAAGGCGGCTGCAAGCAGACCTCTTGCCGTACTATCGTTATATTTTTCACCCGGATAAACATGTTTGTATATGTTTTCCTTAGCCAGTTTAGGTGAGTCAAAATCAGGGAAACTTTTTGCTATTAGATCATAGAGCTTTATTATATTTGAATTTGTATTGAAGTAAGAAGACTTTACAAATTTTCCGAATTCTTTAAATTCTTTTTGGGAGAGCTTAGAAAGCAGCGATGCAAGTTTGCTGTTTTTCATGAAGTATTATTTCAAAAGTAAATGAACTTTTGCGGGAAAATGTTTAATATACAAATATAGCTTATTTACACTTATAAATAAATTTAACATAAAAGTAACCTTACAAAAAAATTAACGCCAAATACTCACTTTAGTAAAACCTAAGTATTTTACTCTTTCTTTAATTATTTTAAATTATATATTTAAAACTGCTAAAGCTAAAATATAACTTACATTTTAAGTACTTTAAGGTTTTTTCTGTTTGCAAATATTTATTTCAGTTTTTATCTTCGATGAAATTTAAACCCCATATATGAAGAAATTCATTTTAGTCCTTGCTTTACTCTGCGGAAATATTGTACTAGCACAGTCACCCGCATTAGTAGGCTACTGGCAAAACTGGCAGGACTCGCAAAGTCCATACATTCACCTTACTCAGGTTGATACAACTTACAATGTGATTGAGGTATCATTTGCAATTCCTGCAGGCGGAACCACTTACAATATGACGTTCACTCCCGATGCAGTTTCACAGGCTACATTGATATCGCAGATAGACAGCATGAAGGCAAAAGGGAAAAAAGTTGTTATTTCCATAGGCGGCGCAACTGCTCAGGTTATCCTTAACGATGCTTCGCAGATGAATACATTTGTAAGCTCGATGACTTCCATTATAAATACTTATCACTTCGATGGAATTGATATAGACTTGGAAAACTCTACTACACTTACAGGAGGAACAATTGCAAATCCCACCGATGCAAAAATCATAAATCTGATTAACGGGATTAAACAGTTAATGACAAATTTCCGCAATACAAATCATAAAAAAATGTTTTTATCCATGGCTCCTGAAACAGCTTACGTTCAGGGAGGAATGTCAGCATTCGGCGGAATATGGGGAGCGTATCTTCCTATCATTCACGCGCTGCGCGATTCAATTGATATACTACACGTTCAATTATATAATAGCGGGAGTATGTTTGGTATTGATGGACGTGAGTACTTTCAGGGGACAGCGGACTTTATCGTTGCAATGACTGAAGCTGTCATCCACGGATTCAATACTGCAGGAGGACAATTCGCAGGACTAAGAGCAGACCAGGTTGCCGTTGGCTTACCTGCGTGCACAGGTGCTGCAGGCGCAGGTTCGTTTATTCATCCGGATACTGTTAGAGCTGCTATTAAATATTTGATGGGAACAGGTCCGAAACCGGGAACATACACACGGCTGAACTCTTATCCTACTTTAAGAGGAATGATGACATGGTCAATTAACTGGGATAACACTACAACCTGCCATACAACCAGATATGAATTTGCAAAAAACTTTGCGAGGATTTTTGCGCCGGGCTCTATTGGTATAGAAGAAAATTCTGAGACAGTAAAAGATTTCAGATTAAATCAGAATTATCCTAATCCTTTTAATCCTTCAACAGTAATAAGCTTTGAAGTCAACAAATCAGGGAACATCTCCATAGTTTTGTTTGATAATCTGGGAAAAGAAATACAAACACTGGTGAATGCTTTTTACACAGCCGGAAGCTACCAGATAAATTTCAACGCTGAGAATCTTACTGCAGGGACATACTATTATAAACTAATATCAGGAGATTTTACTGAAACTAAAAAAATGGTATTGGTAAAATAAATTTTCATAACATATAAATCCTCCTTATAAAGACTAAATTTTAATAAGGAGGTTTACATTACCCCTATAAATTCTTCTTTTAATTAAAAAAGAATAGTTGTATAATTGAGTTCAACTTAAAAAGCGGGAATAGTAATGAAATCAAATTCTACTATCGGGATTGCTGTTAAAACGTTTCTCTTAATGACAGCATTCTTGTTAATTTTTAGTAGCGGTAAATCTTACGCTGCAGTAAGTCTAATTGAAGACTTTGAAAATACGTCCTTCCCACCTTCCGGATGGACACTTGCTCATACAGGTTCTTATGACTGGATAAGAACATCTTATTGCAGCGGCTACGGAAACGGTTCTGCATCAGCTATGTTCGATTTTTACGATTATCAATCAGGAACGTTCGACTTAATAACAAGAAGCTTCTCTGTTTCCGGCGCAGGTGACTCGGTGAAGTTCGATCATGCTTATGCTCCTGCAACTAATGAACAGGATAAACTGGAAGTTTACACTTCAACCAATGGCGGCACTACATGGACATTATTAATTTCTTTATTAGGTGGAGCCTCAGGACCATTAAGAACCGGTAATCCTACACAGGGACTTTTTAAACCGACTGCTTCTCAATGGGCTACAAAATCTTATGCGCTGCCGGTAGGTACAAACAAAGTAAAGTTCTCTGCAGTGACTGCTTTCGGAAATAATTTATATATGGATAATGTGAAAATAGGAACACCTTTCACTACTGATATAGGTGTAAATAGTATATCAGATCCTAAATGGGGAATCACACCTCAGCAGAAGGGACCCAAAGTATCGGTTAGAAATTACGGAACGTCATCATCTTCGTTTGATGTTACAACAACAATTTCTCCCGGCGGATATACAAATACAATGCCTGTAAGCAATCTTGCACCCGGTGCATCGCAGGTACTTACATTTCCAAATTTCAATTTTGCAACTCCGGGAACATATACAATAAAATCATACACAGTAAGCGGCTCTGACCTGAATCATTCAAATGATACTATAACAAACAGCTTAATCGTAACTTCAAATCTTCGTAATGCTGTGCTTGAGTATTGCACAGGTACGTGGTGCCAATGGTGCCCTTGCGGAGAGCATGAAGTTGAGCATTTAAAAGAATTATTTCCGGGTACAGTTGTTCTTGCGTATCACGGAGCAAGCTCTGACCCATGGAAAACTTTTAACGGCCAGGGAATAATTCCTGCACTTGGTTTCACAGGATATCCATCAGGATTAATTGACAGAAAGCGCGGAACAAACAGCGGCTGGGGTTCATTCTTCACTGACGGTGAATACAGGTACTCAACAGCTCCGGCATCAGATGTTGCAATCTCAATTACAAATCAGACTTATAATCCTGTTACCAAGCAGCTGACCGTAAATCTGAATGCAACAGCAATGTCTACATTATCAGGTCAATACAAAGTGAACTACGTTATCACTGAAGATAATATGGTTTATGCTCAGACAGGAAATTCATATTGTACAGGAAGCTCAACATGGGTGCATAACTGGACAGTAAGAAATGTAGTAAATACTATGACCGGTGATAATGTAAACTCAGGTGCATGGAACGGCGGACAATCTATTCCGCTAACGTTTAATGTTACTCTTGATGCCGGATGGATTGCAGGTAACTGTAAGTTCAACGTAATAATTTTCAAAGACAGCGGAGTACTTAATACTTCAGAAATGTCTCAGGGAATTCAGGGTAATGTTGTACCAACAGGTCTTGGAAATATAGGCAGTGAAATACCTGCTAAATTCGAACTGTCTCAGAACTATCCTAATCCCTTCAACCCGGCAACAAGCATAAAATTTGCTATTCCTAAAGACGGCTTTGCAAGTCTTAAAGTATATAATATGCTGGGTCAGTTAGTAGGAACTTATCTGGACGGATTTATAAAAGCGGGTTACTACAATGCCGGCGTAGACGGTTCTGAATTATCAAGCGGTATTTATTTTTATACTCTTACTACAAAAGACTTTGTAGAAACAAAGAAAATGAATTTAGTAAAATAGCTCTTAATTAAATTTTTAGCATTAATTTGCCGTGAATGAATTTTCATTCGCGGCATTTTTATAATTATAAAATTATGAGTGAAGAAAAAAATTATAATATACTTCAGGGAATAAAATTTGAACATCTGCAAACAATTGATGTAGGAAATATTGTAAAAGAAAATAATGAGAAATGGATAAACCATACTCTGACAAAAGTTAACGATAGTCTTGTAAGGCTTGCAATAATAGAGGGAGAATTTCACTGGCATAAACATGATAATGAAGACGAATTTTTCTTTGTGCTTGAAGGAAAATTATTAATGGATATAGAGGAGAACGGTGCAAGAAGAACGGTTGAGTTAAATCCTATGCAGGGAATTACAATTTCAAAAGGAGTTATGCACTGTCCCCGCGCTCCGCAGAAAACTGTTATAATGCTTTTTGAAAATGATGGAATAATATCTACAGGTGATTGATATTAAAGGAACGTAAAACACATTTAGAAAGTTAGATAAGCAGTAAGAAAAAACAGAGAATGAATAATTTTAAAGGCCGTATAGTTATAGCAGTTATCATTGCCATTATAGGAGTAATAACTTATTTCAGTAAAACTGAAACAAATCCTATTACCGGTGAAAAGCAAAGAGTCAGTCTTTCTGTTGACCAGGAAATTCAGTTAGGTTTGCAGGCGGCACCTGAGCTGATACAGGAAATGGGCGGCGAGGCACGCGATTCAAAACTTAATGCTTACATTGATAAAGTCGGGAATAGAGTTCTTTCAAGCACAGAGGCAGGTAAGTCTCCCTTTAAATTCGAGTTTTATTTGTTAGCAGACAATAAAACCGTTAATGCATTCGCTCTACCCGGCGGACAGGTTTTTATTACAATGGGATTATACAAACTTTTAAAATCGGAAGGCCAGCTTGCAGGAGTACTCGGTCATGAAATCGGTCACGTTATAAACCGTCATGGCTCGGAGCATATGGCAAAACACGAATTGACACAGCAGCTTGTACAGGCTACTCAGGTTGCAAGCGGCGGATACGACCAGGGAATGATTGCTCAATACGTTGGGCAAATGGTAAATTTAAAATACGGACGTGACGATGAAATTGAATCTGATAAGTATGGTGTGAAATATTTAGTCGAAAGCGGATACAAGCCTGAGGCTATGATAGAAGTAATGGAAATATTGAATGATGCTTCGGGAAAAAATAAATCACCTGAATTTTTGAGTTCACATCCGAATCCAGAAAACAGAATTCAGAAGATTAAAGAGTATATAGAGCAGTATAAAAAGTAATTAAGAATTTGTGAAGAGATAAGTAATTGAGTTCTTTTCTAATATCTCGGCTAGTTCGTTTGTAGGATAAATTCTGTAATTTTTTAAATCGCTCTTATGAATCCACATTGTGCAATGCATGCCTGTATCCGGTACTAACGGTACTCCGATTTTTTGAGAACTATCAAGTAACGTACAGGTAAAAATAGTTTCTACCTGATGAATTCCTCCCGCCCATATTTCTACATCGGGTTCACTTGAAATAAATTCCCTTACCATAACAATTTTTTCTATTCTCACGTCAAGGCAGGTTTCTTCTTTAAACTCACGAACTACAGTATCAGCTAAAGATTCTCCTGTTTCATGTTTTCCACCGGGCAAAGAATAGTATATTCCTTTAGTATCGGAATATTGTATAAATAAAATTTTATTATCCTGCTCCAAAATTCCTTTTGCAGCTATTCTGTATTTCATGTTTGATTTAATTATACTCCGAACTGCCGAAGGTGATGGTCAAGGTGTTTGTATTGTAGCTCCCCCCACTGTGTTTCAGTCATTTCACCCATAAAAGGATGAACAAAATCTTTGATACAGCCCCTATGAAATCTTTGAATGATCTCAATAATTCTTTCTTTTTGAAGATTAAAATCTTGTGGTGTATTAACCTGAAATGATTTTGGAGCAGGTGCGCTTTTTTTAAAAGGACGTTCGCTTAACAGAATTTTCTTTACTAATCCTCCCAATATTTTACCAAGAACTTGTCTTGGTGGTTTAGGGTTTGTTAAAGTAAGTTCAAGTGGTAAAATACTATGAGCCAACATTTGCGCAATACTCATCTTCCCCCATAGGGGTTTTGAATCAGCTGTAAGTTTATTAATACGATCTAGTATTTCCTGCCGGGGTGAATCGTCAAAAAGATTTTTCATATAACGAATTATTAAAAATTATTTTATTAAAAGCATTTGCTTTGTCTGCGTAAAGTTATCCGTTTCAATCCTGTAGATATAAATTCCGCTTGCAAAATCTTTTGCATTCCAGTTAGTTTCATATTCTCCGGCAGATAAATTTTGGTTTACCAAATCAGTTATTTTTTGGCCAAGCGAATTGTATACAGATAGCCTTACATATCCGCTTTTTTGTATGTCGAACTTTATTTTTGTTTCAGGATTAAAAGGATTGGGATAATTCTGTTTCAGTTCAAATTTATCAGGTACTACGCTTCCAATCTGGTTTACTGAAACACCATTGTAAATTCTGAACAACGATACAGTCGGCAAGTGATCCGATGCATAATGTAGTGCATCGGCAATTGAATCAGGCACTGCAGTATTAGGCCGTTTATTTATGGAATCATTGTAATGGTTTCCATCGTTGCCATAAGGCTTGTATGAATTAGGAATGTAAGTTACTGCGCCAGTTCCGTCAGCAATTCCCTTGGAATATAATACTAAATCAAATTTATCGTCCATTCCTCCGGCAGAGCCTGAATCAGGAAGTTGTCTTGTTCTTGTAGACTGTGTATGGTATGCACGATAATTAAAATTATTCCATGTACCTGTCAGCGGGTTTGGATCAATAAAGTGTCCTGTATTACCCGGTGTTATTGATGTAAGTACTTTGTATGCAGAGTCAGTGGAAGCATAAAGATTAAAATCCCCCACTATTATATTGTATGTACCGGGAGCTTGAGAATTTGTAAATACTCTCAATGCTGTGCACTCACCTGCACGCCGCTGTGCATCCGTTGCAGTGTTTCCGGCTTTTAAGTGGCATCCAAGAACATTAAATGTTACATCCTGCCTTATATCTTTCATTATGAAAAGATTTATATCTCTTCCCTGCGGAGTGCTGATAGCATAGTTTAAAATAAACTGCAGCTTTGCAGATTTATAATACAGGGCATTATCTGAGTCAAATCCATTTATATAGGTTGTAGGTTTGTATAATTCAGGTGTATAGTAATTTGCCACGTTGTTTAAAAATCCTGTAACCGTACTTTGCCCGTCAATTTCATTTACAACTATAATATCTGGGTCAACGGCTTTAATTACTTTTCTGAAATACTGGTCACGGCTGCTTGGGGCAGCTTTATATCCCAGCAGATTCCACGATAATATTTTTATTGTGTCCTGAGCAAATAAACTTACAGATGAAAATACAAAGATCAGAACCGTAAGAGATAAAAATCTTTTCATAAAATGAGATAAAGGTTATGTTAAAAATTTTCTTTCAAAAAGGAAGTAACCAACGCCTTAGCATCGGCTGTTGCTGTAACATCATGTTTAGGATTTGAAGGATTTGCAAATCCGTGGGCTGCATCATAACTTTTTATTGTAACTTTCTTTCCGATAGAATTCATATTCTCTTCAAACTTTTTTACAATATCCTGATTAATATGGCCATCGTTTAATGCAAATATTCCGTAAACCGGCGCAGTAAGCTTTGAAAGTTTTTCTAAATTATCTTCGGGCATTCCGTAATAAATGACACATGCTTTGCATCTGTCTCCAAGGAGAATAGCTGCCTGATTTGACCATCCGCCGCCGAAGCACCATCCTAAAGTTGCAAAAATTGCATCTGCAGGTGCATAATCTCTTGCTCCAGCAATAATATCCAAACCGCGCTGAGTCTGAACGCTCTGAACATATTGTGAAGCTTCCTGGTTATTAGTGGCAACTTTACCGTCATATAAATCTATACCTATAACATTTACGCCAAGCTCTGCAGACCATGTTTCACATTCTTGCTTTATATAATCATTCAGCCCGTACCATTCATGAAAAACTAAAAGATATTTGTTAGAGGGAGCTCCGGCTTTTACTTCGTACCCATTTCCGGTTTTTCCATCCGGTGTATTAAACGTTATCATTGTTCCTTGTGGATTGGATAACTTAAATCCGCCGGGTTCATTATGTGCTGCAACAAAGCTTCTGTCCTTTCCGAGTCGTGAAAATTTTGTCACTGCATCTTCATCACAGCATGAGTGGTTTTCCTGTGCACTTAAAAATAGAATTGGAAAGATTGAGAAGAGTGCGAGTAGTAATGTTTTCATAGTTTAATTTATTTTTACAGATTGAAAATAATATTTTTATGAGCCTAGTTTCAAGTCTATTATAATATGAATTATAATTTTACGAAGCTATTTTTTTCTGATTCACCTGAAGCAGTTCTTCAAATATACCCGGTTGGTTTGATCTTATCCATTTCTCGAATGATTTTACCATTTGTTTAAATTCAGCAACATTTAAAATTTCAGCTGTGCAATATAAGAATGAATATTCGTTGCTGAGATTATAGTTTTTTTCTTTGCTTTGAAGATTACTGAAAAGAACTTTTAGTTCGGGAAGATATTTTATAAAAACTTCGTCCGATTTTTTATATAAACTCTCTTCCATTATTTTCAGACATATCCTTAACAAATCCGGCATACCCGTATTGGAATATGAACTTATTTTTTTTCCTATTCGTTTCAGCTTATCTATGTAATAATTTGCATTTTCAAAATTACACTTCCTGCCCTTCCAGAACTCAATTTCCACCTGAGTTACATACAAAAATGCCAGCTGGTCGTAACTGTAAAATTTACCGAATTTTAGTAAAGCTCCATAGTTAAAATTTTCAAAGGAATTCAGAACGTATTCATCTACCTTCATTTTTACATCTCCGTTTTCTTCATACCAGAAACGTAAATCTTCAATATACTTATCAGCCTCAAGTGCATACCATCTAAATACTGCATCGGCTTTTCTTAGATACAAGAATAATCTGTCGACAAGCTCTTCACTTAGAAATTTAAACTTAACTCCGTAGCCTTCAAAAGAAACAAAGCGAAGATAGTGAAAAAGAATATGCATTGTGAAATCGACATCGGTTGGATTTTTAATAGCATAACTATAATATTTTTCAGCTGTTTCTGCATATTCACCTGCCTTACTGTTATCTTTTAAAAAACTAAGCAGCATCAATTTAGTATGAAAAACGTTTTTTGCATTCGTAAGCTTTTTTTGAGAAGCAAAATTATAACCTTCCGTAAAAATTTTATTTGCATGTTCAACCTTTCCTGTTTCATGATAAATATTTCCCGCATAAAAAAGCATTTTAAGATAATACTTATCGTTGTTTATTTTCTTAGCCAGCTTTGATGCATCTACATAATTTTGTAAAGCAGTTTCGTTACTTTTATCAGAACGGACTAAAAATATTTCAGAAAAAGCATTACCAATGTTAACTCTTATTTGCAATAGTTTTTTTTGCTCTTTTATAAAACGAATTTTTTGTAAGCTAAGCGATTTAAGTTTTTTATAAACAATATTAAATCTCAGCTTATTCCTTTGCCTGTGATAGTATATTAATAGATATTCATAAATTTCGGAAAGCAAGAGAGCATTTTCTGAATTCAGTTCTTTTGAGCTGGAAATAGTTTTCTCAACTTTGAAAAGTGTATTCTTCGCTCTTCGCATCATACCAATTTCCACCATTTTCCTCACTTTTATCATAATAAACTCAAGGGAATCGGTTATATTTTCTCTCTTATTTTTATCCGTTAATTTTTTTTCGATTTCTTTCCAGTTAAAGTAATACTCTCTTAAAGATTGAAGCAGCCTGCATTTCAGACAAAAATAAGATTCTTTGCTAACTCCGATTTTTTTAGCAATAGCTTCTCTATCCCATTTGGGTTTAATCTTCTGTGAAATATATCTCTCAATTATTTCAATGAGTTTTATTCTCTTTGCAGATTTAGAAGCGTTATTCCATTTTAGTTTATAATAGAACTCTTTTCTCACATTATAAGGAATTGCCTTATATTGCAGAATAAAGTTAAAATCTGCTATTGAATTATTCTTATTGTATTGTTTAATCAAAAAATATAAGATTTATATGCAAGAAAAATAAATTATTTGATTTAGATATGCAAGTATAATGGTGATATGTTTGTAACAAGTAGTTAAACAAAAAATCAGGAGCCAAAAATGATTTTAGAATTTACAAATCAGTCCCATCAAGTCAGACAACTTTCCATCTCCCATGGAAGCTTCTCAGATAATACTTCCAATAAGTTTGTCCCGGGCGTAATCTTAACGGATACGCGCAGAGCACGGCTCCGCTCTCGCAGTATCTTAATCATGAAACGCCCGGAGTATCTTGCTTTAAAGTCTTAGAAAATTTTCGGGCTTATTTTTTTAACCCAACGGCTTTGGGTAATGCTAAAAAAATAATTAGAAAAATTTCTAAAAGGAGAATATCAAAATGAACAAAACAATTCTACAATTCAGTTTAGCTTTCATACTTGTATTTGCATTAAGTATGAATTCATTTGCGCAGCTATCAGCTCCGGAAGTGGAAAGTATCTACGGAGGTCGTATTAACTGTATTTCAACATATGCGAAAACTACAGATACAACCCGTATATTTATTTCCACTGAAAGCGCAAACTCATTATTCTATGCCGATGTTTACAGCGGAAGCGGCACAACTACATTTAGTGATTTTACGGTAATGCCCGGGCTGAATGCTTCAGCAAACTACGGAAGCGCAATTCAAAAAATTGCTGCGGATAGCGCTTCAGGGTATGTGTTTTTTATACATCAGACAGGTTTACTTTCTTCACACCCTTCGTCCTCAGCTGTCAATACTGTCTCATCGGGAAATATTAACAGCCTTTTAGTTTATAGGTCTTATATGTTTTTTATTAAAAACTCAACTGAGTTTCACTATGGTACTATAAGTACTGCGGGGGTTTATACAGAAACCGGTTCGGTAACTATTGCATCATTGTCTAATCCGACAATATGTATAAACAAATCTAACAACAGAATTTATGCATTCGGAGAAGGTACAGCTCCAAAGCTTTATAAATCATCGACTGATTACAACGCCTTCACAGGCGCAACAACTTTTTCTAGCATTTCTTTAGCAACATTATCAGCCTCCCTGACATGGAAAGCTTTTGGGATAGGTCCGGATGGAAAACTATTTGTCGGGGGGGCTTCATCCGGTAAAAGCGTCGCTAACTCAACTGATGACGGTACTTCATGGACTACAGTAAATACAGGCATAACAGGAACACACGGACCCAATATTGTATGCGGTGGAACAGCTTCAAGTTATTACGTTTACTTTGCTGCTTGCTATAGTTCTGATATGGGAACGACGTGGGTTAACTTCGGCAATACAGGATTGGAAACACATTCAAATGACGGAACAAATATTGTGGATCCGAATAAAACATCACTGGTATATTTAACATCCGATCAGGGTATAGCTGCTTCAACAAATTCCGGCGCTACTATTTTTGAAATTGATAACGGAGTGGAAGCAGTTCAGGTTAATGATTGTGATATGAATACTTCTAAATCCAATGCCTGGATAGCTTCAAAATCAGGTGTCAGAAAAGTGTACAACTATCAGACAACACCTGTATGGTCAAATGCAATGTTTCCAAACGGAGACGGCTCGCCATATTACTCAGCAGATATGAATATAAACGATACTAGCACAGCTTATGTTGGCAATGTAAGAGTTTATAAAACTACTAATAATGGAAGTACGTGGAACAGAGTATTCACTGCTGAAGATGCGCCTTATAGCTTTTCAAACTCAAGTGTTGTTGAAGCCATTGAAGTTTGTCCCTATAACTCCAATATAGTTTTCGCAGGATACTCTCAATCATCTACAAACAAAGGAGGATTGTTTTACACTACTAATGCAGGGACTAACTGGAGCCAGATACATATTGAAGCAGGTGCTGACGGTCAGGATGTTGATGTCAACGATATAGTTTTCTCAATCGAAGGAACTGATACAGTTGCCTATGTGGGAGTATCGTATGATCTAAGTTCTCCGCAAGGTGTTGCTCTTTACAGATTAACAAAATCAGGAAATAACTGGACACCTGCGCAAAATATGGATGGCACACATACAACAGTAGGTTATCAAATTGTTGCTACAATAATTGATTTAGCTGTCAGTGTTACAGGCGATACTGTGTACGCATGCGGAACAGATGCAGGAGTAAATCACCCTATAGCATATTACAAAATAATTTCCGGCACAAATAAATGGTCTGCATTTTCTGTAACGGGATTTCCTATAACACCCGGGATGACCGGCAAAGCACTTACAATCGGACCGGATTCTGTATTCGTGGCTGCTGATAATGTCGTTTATTATTTATCCGGGGATTATGCATCAGGAACATGGCATACGGGATACACATATCCTACTGGAACACAAATAAATATGCTCTATTACGACGAGCTGCTGGTGGGAAGCGGAACAGGTCTATATAGTCAAATGGGTAACGGTGCATTACCGGTAGAACTTTCAACTTTTAGCTCATCAGTTTCCGGAAGCAATGTAATATTAAACTGGCGCACGCAGAACGAACTTAACAATGCCGGATATGATATAGAAAGAAAATCTCCATCAACTGAATGGAATAAAGTTGCATTTATAAAAGGCAACGGAACAGCCAATCATGAAATAAGTTATTCCTATACAGATAACAACCTTGCAACAGGAACATATTCATACAGATTAAAACAAATTGATTACAATGGAACCAGTAAATACTATTATCTCACTAATGAAGTAATCATTGGTGTTCCGGGAAAATTCAGCTTGTCTCAGAATTATCCAAATCCGTTTAACCCTGTTACAAAAATTAATTTTGAACTTCCCGTCAATACAAATGTAAAGCTTGCCGTATTTGATGTTACCGGAAGAATGATTGCTGAATTAATTTCAGGGAAGCTTTATACAGCAGGTTATCATACTATAGAATTTAATGGATCAAATTTATCTTCAGGAGTATACTTCTATAAATTGACCACTAACGAAAACAATTCCATCAGAAAGATGGTACTTGTTAAATGATTTATTAATAAACTTCTCACGGCTTACTTACAAAAAGCCGTGAGATATTATATAATTCTTAATTTAAAAAGTTATGTCAGTAATATTGAATGAAACCAAAGTTTATCCGGGATGGGAACTTCAAAAAAATGAAATGGCGGTAGAAGAGAAAGCACTTCTTATCAGCTTAAAACAAAATTATATTTTCCTGTTAGCAAAATTGAGATCTGTATTACAATCTATAACTTCGACAATGCATAGAAAATAATTTTCCTTTCTCCATGGCGGCTATTATTTTAGGGAGCAGTATAAAATAGCCGCTATTCAAAATAGCTCATTATTTTTTTGAGCTGTTCGGTTTTTTGTGTATCGCCTGAGCGAGTATAAATATTAACAAGATTGTTCAATGACCTTTTAATAATATCTTTATCATCAGCAATTTTTAAAAATGAGATACTATCAAAGTCTTCTTTTGTTAATCCAATTCTGCTTAAAAATTTTATTGCCTCACTTTTTGAGATCACTATACCATTATTGTAGGGATCAATATAAAACTCGTCTCTCTCATCGACGTATTTTATAATAAAGTGAGCGGGTAAATTAACACCGTAGGTAGGAAGGTTTAATCTTTTACATATTAGCAAATACAGAATGGATAAGCTGATAGGAATACCTTTCTTCCTATCCATCACATCATTAAAAAAAATATTTTCAGGCTCGTAGAAATTTTCTGTGTTGCCTTTGAATCCCTGCTGATAAAATAAAAAGTGATTTATAATTTTTATTATCTGCAGCGGGTCATCCTGAGGAATTAAAGGATTCAGTTTCATTTTGTCGATTGATAAATTCAACTTTGTACTCATTTCATCAAGCTCACTTTGATATTTTTTCATATCCATTTCAGGATAGCCGAAGTTAGCTATAAGAAAAACAGCTTCCTCTAAAATTCCATCTTTCTTTTCAGATAATTCTTTGAATTTAACATCGACTTCTGAAAAATAAATCTCGTCTATTATATTTTTTATTCTCTCATTTAATAACGGATTATCATTTGTTAAGCCCATCATTAGGGCAGGAATTGCGTCGTTGCCTGCTTCCAACAATTTATTTCTTACATGCTGGTATACAAACTCATCGTTATCGTCTAATAGTTTTATGAGATTCTCTGTATCTTTTATTTCTGTCATTTTTTTAAACCGTAATAGTTTTGTTTTCTACTTTGACTTTTCTTATTAATAACATACCAACGAGGAAAAAAAATCCAACTGAAAGCACTGCCATCTTCTGTGAACCGGACAGCCATGATACAAGTCCGAAAGTTAAGGGTCCAAGCAGTGTGGAAGACTTTTCCAACAATGCATAAAGACCAAAGAACGTTGTTTTTAAATTATCAGGTGTAAGCTTTGCCATCAATGTTCTTGAAAGGCTCTGTGTTGCCCCCAGGAATGTACCTGCAAATGCTCCGATAACAAAAAACGAATTTTTATCATCAGTGACGAATACCGCTCCGGTTATAAGAGTCCACATTATAATAGTAAACACCAACGATTTTTTAATTCCGATTTTATCACCGATAAATCCAAACAATAACGAACCCAGCAGAGCAGTTATTTGTACCAGCAGAAAAAATATTGCAAGCTCAGTAATACTGAATTCAAGTGTTTTCTTTGCGTAAATGCCCGAGAAAAATATTATAGTATTTACTGCATCTATGTAAAAGAAATATGAAATTAAAAAATATTTAAGATTGTTAAATCTTCCGACTTCTATTAACGCGGCTTTTGTTTTCGAAAAGCCATAGGTAAAGTAATTAATTTCTTTCTCTTCTCTTGCCGGTCTTTTTTCTTTCAGGAATAAAAATAACGGGAGTGAAAAAACAAAAAACATAATTGCGCAAACAAGAAATAATAAATTTGGATTATCTTTCAGAGGAAAAACCAACCCGACTGAAATAAGCGAACCTGCATAACCTACAGCATAACCTATACCTGAAACTTTATTGTAATATTTTTCTTCTGTGATTTCTTTTATGAAGGCATCATAAAATGTAAGGCCGGTTTGAAACCCTATGTTGGAAAAAATCAAAAGCACTAATGCAAAAACAATTGTACCGGGTCCTGTAAAATACATTAAGGCAGTCGGGATAACTGAAAGAATTGTGAAAAACAATAAAAACTTTTTTTTGCTGTTGGAATAATCTGCCAGCGCCCCACAAACAGGATTTAACACTGCGGAAAAAATCATCGCTATATTAATACCCAGCGACCAGTAAAAATCACCTATAGGTTTTCCTTCTGCAATCGTGCTTGTAAAATAAATTGCAAATACGAAGGCAAGAATAATTACAGCGTAAGTCGAATTTGCAAAATCAAAAAGCGACCAGTAAAAAATTTGTTTTTTATTTTTCATTTTTGAGTGGTTGGGGTGATTAAAATGAAATTACTTCAATAAATTATTTCTTGCTTCCGCCTTTTTTCTCCAGATTTAACAGCCCGCGACCTGTCTTATTTAGCTTATCTTCTTTTTTGAGATCTTCAAGTATCGCATCAAGCACTCCGTTTACAAATTTTCCACTGCTCTTAGATGAAAAATCTTTTGCAATTTCAATCGCTTCGTTAATTGTAACCTTCGGTGGTATTTCGGGAAAATTTAAAAGCTCCGCTACGCCGATTTTTAAAATCACTTTATCCAGATAAGCCATTCTTTCCGCCTCCCAGTTCTCAACTTTTTTATCTACTATTTCCTCTATCATTGCCAGATTATCGAGAATATAATGAATAAGGTCTTCTGCAAATTGTTTATTCTCCTTATCTTCTACATCTGATAAAAGGTCTTTCATCACCATCTCAATAGGGTCACCGTTCATAGATTGCGCGTATAAAATTTGCATCACTTTAATTCTGATATGTCTTCTGGTTTGCGGCATTTTTTTGTTTTGTATTAAGTATTTATATTATGAGTTAAATTATTTTTTTATCCTATTCCAAAAAACCAAAACTCAACTAAGGCAAAACTTTCTTTAATGCAGAAAGTTACTCCTCCTTCAGTGGAGAGCGGTGTATCGGATGAAATTGCATCTGCGTTTATATTATAGAACGAACATATTTGTTTGCACCTGAATAAATGATAGTTATCAGATATTAATATTATTTTTTTCCAGTTGCGCGATGTATAAAGTAAATTTCTTACATATTGTAACTGCTCTATTGTAGAGTTAGATGAATTTTCCACAATTAAATTTTTCGGATCAACTCCGTACTTCACAAGTTCATTTTTTGCTACGTCTCCTTCAGTCATTTCATTAGGAGAGCCGCCGCCGGTAAGCACCAGCGTTCTTACATTTTTCCTGTCGTATATTTCAAAACCCTTATTAATTCTTTCACGAAGTACAGGCGAAGGTCTGTTACCTCCCCATACTGCTGCTCCAAGAATAACACCTGCATCTGCTTTTTTTTCTCCGTCTGCATACTGTTCAGCATCATCTTTAAAAGTGTAAACTTTGAAGAAGACAATAAGCAAAAGAACTGGTATTAAAAAAAGGTTGAGCCATATAGTTCTAAACACATACAGTTTTTTTAAACGAGATGTGATAATAACTATCGAGCCTGACGTGATTACAAAATTAATCATCAGACTCAATGAAAACAGGATTATCTTAATATCTTTTTGATAGAAATAAAATGTTGCAACAATAAATATGTTGGAAATTAATGAGAGAAAAAAAAGTACGAAGAGCGCACCTGTATTTAAGGGATATTTCTTAAAAAATAAAATTATTTGTATGAGGATGGGGATGCCGAAAAAGAACAACGAAATCATATTGCCCGTTTTCATTAAATCAAAGCTGCGCAGTTGCATGTCCTGATTTTTATATCTGAGATATGTTAAGAGAACGGCCGTAACAATTTCACTTATTATCAGTGCGGCTAATATGAGTCTTTTGGATTTAATACGCTCAGTTTAATTAAAGAACTTTAACAAATATATAACTTTTAGATTAAATTAAAGTAAACAAAATTGTGGCTTTACAGTTCACTTTATTTTCTGGCTATTTAAGATTTTATCTCTCAATAGAACTTTCTCTTGCTGCCTTAACTTCCTGCTTTTCAAGTCCCAGAATTTCTCTTGCCCTGTTAAGCGCATCGTCAATGTTTCCGCAGCAATTATCTATTCCGATTTTTTCAAGAAGCCCTGCCTTTTCAGCGGCAAACAATGGCTGTGCATGGATTCCCGAAAGAACTAAAGTAATCTTATTTTTCTGGCAATCTTCATAAAAATCTTCAATCGTGGTAATACCTGTTGAATCAATCGCCGGAACATTTCTTAGTCTCATGATAAATACTTTCACCCTGTCTTCAATAATTCTGGCAGCTTCTTTAAATTTACTTGCTGCACCGAAGAAGAACGGACCATTTACTTCGTATATAAGAACATACTTCGGAATATCTTTTCCTGCTATCGAGTTATCACCATACTCTTCTACCTGATTTTCTTCAAACTCCCTTGTTAAAATTCCCATATTCGTAACAGCTGCCATCCTTCTCATAAATAAGAAGGCAGAGAGCACCATTCCTATTTCAATCGCGACTGTTAAATCGAACACAACAGTCAGGAAAAAAGTTGTCAGCAAAACTATAACATCGCTCTTTGGCATTTTCAATTGAGCTTTAAACTCACGCCACTCGCTCATATTATAAGCAACCACTGCCAGTATAGCTCCAAGCACACATAAAGGAATCATACCTGCGTACTTTCCAAAGAAGAGCATTATTAATAATAATACAACAGCATGTATCAATCCTGCAACAGGAGTTTTACCGCCGTTCTTTATATTTGTAACCGTTCTTGCAATTGCACCGGTAGCAGGAATGCCCCCGAACAATGGAGTAATAATATTCGCAGTTCCCTGCGCGATCAGTTCCATATTTGAGCGGTGCCTGTTTCCCGTCATACCGTCAGCAACTACTGCCGAGAGAAGCGATTCAATAGCTCCCAGCAATGCAATAGTAAAAGCGGGGGATATTAATCCCGCGACTCTTTCATAGGTAATTACCGGAAATGTCAGCGGTGGAATTGCGCTTGAAATAACTCCAAACTTTGTGCTGATTGTTTCTACATTCAGGTTGAAAAAATAAACAACAAGCGTTCCAACAATCAAAGCAACAAATGTACCCGGAATTTTTTTAGTTATCCTTGGGAAGATTATTATTATAAATAAAGATAATGCTGAAATAGCCGTAGTAGCGGGATTAAGCAAATTCAGATTTCCGAATAACACCGGAATTTTTTCAACGAAGTCTGCCGGAATATTTTCTATCTGAAGTCCAAACAGGTCTTTTATCTGTGTGGTAAAAATTATTAATGCTATACCCGATGTGAATCCTGTTATGATTGGAAGCGGAATAAACTTTATCAGCGTGCCGAGTTTTAAAAATCCCATAAGTACCAGAAATATTCCTGCCATGATTGTAGCAATCATAAGACCATCCATACCGTACTTCTGAATTATTCCGTAAACAATGATAATAAATGCGCCCGTGGGTCCGCCTATCTGCACTCTGCTTCCTCCAAGGAATGAAATAATAAATCCTGCAATGACTGCTGTGATTAATCCTTTTTCAGGTGAGACACCCGATGCGATTGCAAAGGCTATAGCTAGGGGAAGAGCTACTATTCCGACAATCACGCCCGAGATTGCATCGGAAACAAATAACTTTTTGTTGTAGTTTTTTAAGGTAGTAAAGAGCTTGGGAACGAACATGATTT
>JBHEKU010000247.1:0-2847 GCA_041859205.1 Ignavibacteria bacterium
ATCCGAAAGCAAAAGCACTGGCGATTGGACTGGTTACTCCTACTATCGGTGCTTCGGGAGCCGTATTTGGGGTCTTGCTTGCATTTGGTATGCTTTTCCCCAATACACAGCTAATGTTATTGTTCTCCCCTATTCCTATCAAAGCAAAATATTTTGTAATTGGATATGGACTTATCGAACTTTACCTTGGTCTTACCCAACCAGGTAGTAATATTGCTCATTTCGCTCATTTAGGTGGAATGCTTTTTGGCTTTTTCCTTATAAAATCGTGGAAGAAAGACAGAACCAATTTTTTCTAATTACTGGTATTAAATTCATTTTGTTATACAATAAGCAATGAATATTGTCGATGAAATAAAAGATTCCTTTAAAAACGGAACTGCGCTTACACGGCTTATTTATATAAATATCGGAGTTTTTCTGGCTCTGCATATTGTTATGGTATTTCTATATCTTTTTTCTGCAGAGGATAAAATTCCATTACTCGCTGAATATCTTGCAGTTCCGGCTGATTTAAACACGTTGCTCTACAGGCCATGGACCATTTTTACCTACATGTTTTTACACAAGGATTTCTTCCATATCCTATTTAACCTGCTCTGGCTTTATTGGTTTGGTAAGATCTTCTTAAGTTATCTTGATGAAAAGCGCCTGCTTAATCTCTATATTTTAGGGGGAATTTCAGGCGGCGCACTCTATATACTTTCTTACAATTTAGTTCCAGTACTTCTTGAACAAGCTCCAATGTCAATTGCAATGGGAGCTTCAGCAGCTGTAATGGCTATTGTAATTGCTACGGCAACATATGCTCCGAATCATGAAATTCATCTTATGTTCATAGGTCCGGTAAGAATTATTTGGGTCGCACTAGTTGGATTTATACTTTCTTCAATCGTTGATTTTTCAATGAATACAGGAGGTAAAATTGCCCACATTGGTGGTGCCCTTTTTGGCTATTTATTTATTCTGCGTTATAAACAGGGTAAAGATATTACCCGTTGGTTTTCAGTTATAATGGATTCGATTTTTTCTCTTTTCAAAAGAAAGAAAAAAATGAAAGTTACTTACAAACGCACAGGTAACGATTTCGAATACAATGCTGTAAAAAAAGAAAAGCAGAAAACTATTGATGAAATTCTTGATAAAATTTCTAAATCAGGATACAACAGTTTGAGTAAAGAGGAAAAAGACACCCTGTTCAAAATGGGAAAATAATCAAACCATTTTTTGTAAATTAGCGTTAAATTTTTCGTTTTGAGACGGTTCATCAAAAAGTTTATCTTTTACATAAATATCCTGGTAGCAATAGTTCTATTGCTATCTTATCTTTCAACCTACATATCCCCTGCAAAAATCTGGGTATTAGCGTTTTTTGGACTTGCATTTCCCTATATTCTACTAGTGAATATTGTATTTATGGTGTTTTGGATGATTCTACTCAAAAAAGAACTCCTTGTATCCATGATTGCTATCCTACTGGGTATAAACCATTTAAACGACTTTATTCCAATCCGAATTGGCAAAACCAATACGAAAGGTTTAATAGAAGAAAATAGCCATCAGATTAAGCTACTCTCCTATAATGTAAGATTATTCAATATTTACGAATGGATTTCAGAAGATGGAACAAATCAGGACATCTTTAATTTTATAAAAAGCGAAAAGCCCGATATTATTTGCCTTCAGGAGTTTTATAGTAGCTCGAAAAAGGATTACCGTCCAGAAAAAATTAAAAAGCTTTTTTCAGATACACCCTATAGTCATATCCATTACTCTTTCAAAAACAATAAAAATTCGGGATATGGAATTGCAACATTTAGTAAATATCCCATTATTAATCAGGGAACAATCAGTTTCCCGAAAACCAGTAATGAAGCCATTTATACGGATATTGTAATTGATGACGACACAATCAGAGTTTATAATAATCATCTGCAATCCGTTCATTTGCAGAAAAGAAACTATAATTTTCTTGATACACTTTCTTTACGATATGACGATGAGCATATACGTGAAATAAAAGATATTTCTTCCCGATTAAAAACTGCATACATCAAACGTTCAGCCCAAGTGAACGCAATCTCAGCTCATATAAAATCATCAGCTTATCCTGTTATTGTTTGTGGGGATTTTAACGATACTCCAATCTCCTATTCTTACAGAAAGATGCGGAGAGGACTAAAAGATGCATTTATAAGTTCAGGTCAGGGCGCAGGAAGTACGTATCAGGGAATATTTCCTTATTTCAGGATAGATTATATCTTTCACGATCAACATTTCACTCCAATACTTTTTGAAAAGGTTGAGACAAAACTATCCGATCATTACCCGATTCTTTGCATTTTTGAATTGGAGCAAAAAGATGAAATGGTTCCGAAAAAATAAACTTCTTATCGGTAATTTTGTTTTAGCAATATCCTTTACAATTGATGTAATTGATTGGTATCATTAACACAAATTATTTATGGCCTTTACTCTTCAAATTGGATCTAAAGCTCCATCCTTCCATTTACCGGCAACCGATGGAAACAGTTATAATCTAAGCGATTTCAACGATGATTTTTTGGTGATTTTTTTCACCTGTAACCATCGTCCTTATGTAACCGGATCAGACGAAGAAACAAGAAAAACTGCACTAAAATACAAATCGAAATCAGTACGCTTCATTGCTATCAACTCTAACAGTAAAAACACATATATTGAAGACGATTTTAAACATATGCTCGACCGAATGCTGGAGCATAAATTCCCCTGGCTTTACCTTTATGATGAAACGCAGGAAATAGCTATGAAATATGGGGCTTTGAGAACTCCTCACTTTTTTGTTTTTGATAAGGAAAGAAAACT
>JBHEKU010000313.1:0-39284 GCA_041859205.1 Ignavibacteria bacterium
CAGCCAGATCTTCCTGAATAATTTACCTGCTGTTGTAATTCTGAAATCGTTCTCGAATTTTCCGCCCTGCTTCAGATTATTTTTTTTATAAATATATTCCTGAAGGTATTCTGCATAAGGATGCATAGTGCGGAATTTATAGACGCGGATTATCTTACCGCCTTTTCCGATTCTTCTCATTCTGATAAGAGGTCCGTAGCTAGGCTTCATATCATAAGAAGGCTCTTTTACTTTTCGTGTTACGAAGAAAAGATTATTATTTATTTCCTGATACTCTATTATTTCAAATCCGCAAGAGACAAGTCTGCCAAGAGTTTCAGCTACTGAAAAAACTCTGTTGCGTCCTTTTGTTAATGCGAAATAAATTCTTTTAGTTACAGACCACTTTGGAAATACTCTTTTTAAAATGTAATCAAGAGTGTAATAAGGATAGGAAATTATTTTCGGAAATTTTTTAAGTATTCTTTGTTTGCGTTCGAAAGATGTTTCAACATAGCTGATAAATTTTCCGCCCGTTTCAAGTTTTTCGTTTACCTTTTCGAAAAATTTATTGAGAAGCCTTACATCATTTATTCTCTGAAGATTTACAATATATGGCTGGCCTTTGGAAAGGAATTCAAGATGTGAACTTTCTTTTGCAGTTAAAAAGCTTGAGTGATCAAACCTTTCGATATGCTTGCGAATGTACTTTATAACTTCTTTACTAGGCTTGTAATATTTTTCGGACTTAACAAATTTAAATATGCCCGGATTGGCTGTCTCTATTGCGGCAATATCTATATTTGGCTTAGTAATATTCAATATCTCAAAGGGGGAAAAATATTTAGTTTATCTTACAATACAGATTACTTCTAAATTTTCTCGTAGTTAATATACCTTAAAATAGAATAAAAAACAAATAAAAGTTTACAATAATGTCCTTTCAAAAATCCTGCTTTTCAGACTGCAAAAAACTTTAAATTTGTAATTATTAATTATTTACATCTCAAAATTCTTATTAAATTTCCGCTTTTGTATCGTATTTTCCGAATGATTTTAAAATAGCCGGATTAGCTTTCCATTGCTCAATACTTTTAGGATAGTTTTCATAAAGCCATATCTGTAAATCGCTTAAATCTATTGTTTTGTCAAGCATGTTGTTCATTCTTCTCTTCCACTCAGTTTTCAAATCAGGAATGTTCATCAGCTCTTCTACTTTTTCAAATAATTTTTCTCTGTCCTTCGTTAAAATTCCGTAGCCAAGTTTATAGTTCAGTTCCATGTCGTTCAGGTAACCGATCTTTCCGACGAAATCATTAAATCTTATATACGGTACTCCCAGCATTCCGGCTTCAGATGACATTGTCTGGGAATCACCGATGAATAAGCTTGCACCTGCAAGTATGTGAGTAATATCTTTCGGCACAATTTTTAATCTGTATTTTTCGAACTCTTCAAGTACGGGACGCTCGGAATTTATTATTACTCTTCCTTTTTTCTCGAGCATGGAAATCAATCTGCGGCAGTCATCGTTTGTAATCCCCGTCATGCCAACATCATGAGTTGCCGTTAATGATACAAGACGTATTATAAAATATGTTTGATTTTTCAATCCATCCTTTAGGCCATACTTTTCTAAAACTGATTCATCAATTCTGAAATGATTGGGATGCAGGTAGGCTGAAGCCTTAAATCCTTCGAAGCCTATTTTTTTATTGTTATACTTTCCGAAGTTTGTAATGGCAGGGGCTAAAGTATACGTTCCGGTTTTTTGTAATATAAAAGATTCCGGTACGGCTGTGATATCATCATCTGCAAAAAAAATTGTGGGCACTCCTCTTAATCTTCCTACGATTGTCAGCAAGTCATCCGTTACAAATAAATTATATTTTTTGCCGCTCGTAAATTTGAACAGGCGCCAGATACTTCTTATAAGATTTATTCCTGCGCCAAGGTATGTTGGTATGCCTTTTATTTTTCTTCCCTGCGGAAAAATGTTTGTGTACTTCCATCCTTCTTTTTTAACTAAGTCTTCAAGCACATCTTTTGATGTGATAACAATATCGACTTCATGTCCCCGCCTTATAAGCTCGTTAATTGTTATTCTATAGAGATGATACTTAGACGGATGTACGAAGAAAAAAAGAAAACGCATTTATAATTTATTGAGAAGATTTAAATTTTACTTAGTCCAGCCGATTGCATCGAATACCGTAACGCGATAAGAACATTGTTATCTCTTCGCCGATTGCAGATGTCCCGATTCGTTCTTTCGTGCGAAGATTTATTACCATTTTAAATTTTCCCGCAGCAGATTTTGTATCTGCATCAGGAGAGTCCATTAATAAAACATTATCTGCTGCAATAGTATCGCTATAAAAATTTTTATCGGGAACATAAACCATACTTGAATTCGTTTCAGTGTTTTTTAAATCCATCACAAATTTATTCATAGATTCATCAAAGCCTGAAACACTAAATCCGTTGTAAGAAATAAAATTTATAAAATCCGTAAAAATATTTTTTAAAATTACCGTTCTTTTTTCTTCCGTTAGCTGCGGCGGATAATTTTCAACAAGTACTTTGGCAGGCGAACCTGCAGCAAGTGAATTAGCAGGTAAATTTTTCGATACTAATGAGTTTGCCCCAATCACAACATTATCCCCTACAGTTACACCCGGCATAATAAATACTCTCCATGGCAGCCAGACTTTATTTCCCAATGTAATCGGAGCAAATGTAACAGGAAAACCATCAATCTGCGAAAGCCATGAGCCGTGAGTAAACAGCAGACAATGTCCGCCAATTCCTGTATCATCACCTATGGTCAGCGGCTTTGTAGGATTAAGATATGAATACTCCATTACAATTACACGCTTGCCGATTTTTATAATCGAGTCAGGATTTTTTATCCCTGCAATTACAACCTGTTCATTTATTCTGGTATCTTCTCCTATTTTAACCTGTTCTGTATCTATAAAAACAAAATGACCGATCTTAACAAACCGGTCAATCTTTATTGACTTCGCTCTCACAACTGTCATCATTCCTATACTTGTATTGCTTTGTATATCTACATTCTTGCCAACAATTACCGTACCTAAGCCTATTGAAACGTTTTCACCAAACTTATAACCCTTACTCTTATAATATAATATTTTCAGAAATGACGGAAGAAAACCAATGAGCAGCATCTGCTTTACCGGAATTCTGTTTTTCTTGATAAGAGTTTTCATGGGGGATTTTTTATTTCTTAGAATTTTTTCTGGGAGTTCTTTTTTACGATAATTCCCTTCACAACATTTTTCACACTCTGCATCACATACTCTGATACATACGGAAGTATATTATTGTTCCATCTTTGCGGATGAGTTGTCATCATTATTTTTTTCGGAAGCTTATTATTTTTAAATGCATCAATAACTTCAAAAGAAGTTTGAAGATTTAACTTATACGGGTCGGTTTTCACTTTATCCCGTACACTTACTTTCTCTCCGTTCCAGCTTCTACCTGTATCGGTTAAATATCCGAACACAGAAAAATCCACATCGTAATACGGCTCGCCGATAATTCCGTAATCTCTGTAATTTATTTTATCCCATATCTGCTTGTTATCAAACTTAGACATCGGGCTGCCGTGCATACAAATTGTTACAACGGGATAATATGTTCTGAAGTATTCTAAGTTCTTTTCAAATATTTTTACAGCTTCATCATAGTTTCCGTTTGCCAAATCCATTTCTTCATAGTGATAACCTATTTCATGTCCCAGATCTCTTATAGCATTTATAACTTTAGGGTCGTTGCTTGAATCTACAATTCTGAAATAATATGTTGATACTATGCCCAGCTTATTTTCAATCTGTGCAGTTGCTAATGAATTATACGGCAGCTTATCAACATCATGCCTCAGCAAAATCAGTTTTTCATGTTCGCTTTTTCCGTTAAGATAATTTTCGAACGAATCAAATTTATATCCTACATCAAGCGCAGCTTTCAGAATATTTTCAAATGCCGTTAAAGTAAAATCTAATGCCATTAAATTTTATCTCTGTAAAGTTTAGGAATGTTGTTAATTATTTTTATTGCCTTTTCAAAATCTACATTGATAGTATCAAAATAAAACTTCAAAGATTCATATCGCGGAGCGTTTTCTTCCAAAATAAATTTCATTCCTTCTTCACGTGTTATCATTCCTTCTCTTATCTGATTGCTTCTGAATGTATCTATCTCTGAAAATCCTGCTACCGAATAATAAATATAATTATAAAATCCTGCTGTACCGTCACCTATTCTCCATGTTGATTTTGTATCGGGAGCAGTTTCCCATTCATACTCATTTATAATAGTGCTTTCAATCTGATGCTCATCCCATTTAACATAATCAAAAAAGTGGTAATAGTCTTTTCTCTCTTTCACGTATCGCGAAAGAAATGCGCCGAAGGAATCAACTAAAGATGAATTCAAGTAAGAGGGATTGAAAAGAAAATTGCTACCGTAAAATTTAAAAAGCTTCATCATGTTCGTCAGTTTCACCGAGTCAATTCTTTTCTTATCAAAATCCAATCCTACTCCGCAGAAGCCGACTTTAAAATCTGTGTTCTCTAATTTATTAGAGCCCCATAGATTTAATTTTACTCCGGTTTTATTTCTCAGCTCCATTGTATGATAAATAAAATATTTATCTCCGACCATAAACAGAGGTATCATCCCAAGCGCCGGTTTTTTCAGCCACGCTGTTACATTTTTTCCAATGTTCTCGCGTTTCATTTTTATATCAGCCGAAACTAAAATATTTTCCACACCGAGCTTTCCTGTTACGCGTGCAATATTTCTTCGCGCTAAATCAGTTACCATTCCCCAGTCGTAAGTAATAGTAATGGGATTCAGCTTTAGCTCTTTTTTTATTACGTGAAGTGAATATGAACTATCTCTTCCACCGCTGAAAGGCACTATACAATCAGTCGCTCCTGTTTTGCTTCTGTAAGGCTCAACAAGCTCCATGAGTTTTTCCAGTGACTTCGGATTTCCCATCGGTTTATAATTATTGCATACATTGCAGACACCTTTATCATCATATTTTATAAACGGAAACGTTTCAGGCAGAAGGCATTTAGTACACCGTCTGAGTTTTGCAACGTTCTCGTAATCATATTTAAGTAAACTTTTTAAATGCGCTTCCTGCGATGCAGAAATACTTGGCGCAGTATAAGTTGTTTTACCTTCGGGTTTATAATCAATACTGAGTTTTTTATCAGAGTTAAAATCTATATTCTTTGATTCGTACGGTTCATTCGTTTTGATAAACTCATGCTCAAGTGTTTTAATATTGTACAAATATCCTGTGAATGCATGTACCTGCTTAATCGTATGCTCGCCAATCATATTTTGAATATGATTTATAGACATCAGCTCTTTTAAAAAATATTCTTCCGAAGCAAAAATTACAATATCGTTACGTGAATTATTTATCAAATAAAGCGAGCCGCAGTTCGTTACAAGCGATAAACAGTTTTTATCATTGAACATAAAAGCAATCGATGCTGCGCCCTGAATATCATTAAAAACTTTTACAAAAGCCTCAGGAAGCGAGCTGCCTTCATTGATAAAACTCCTTATAAGAGATAAAAGGATTTCAGTATCGACTTCAAACTCACGGTTCAGATCAGTAAACATTTCCCAAAGGTCATCTACGTTGGTAATGATACCATTATGAATACCAACTATACCGTCTTTTATTACAGGCTGATTGTTGAAATCGAGAAGCTGTGTTCCGTTTGTTACAAGACGCGAGTGGCCAGTTAATGCAAAAGGATGTTTTATAATTGAATTCAGTCCGCTCTTATCTAATCCGTTAGCCTCTAAATAAAATTTATCGAACTTACCGTTATCAATTAATTTCGAAACAGTTTCTGCGCCTTTGATAACAGAAATTTTCCCGTTATCATTTTCTTTGCCAGGATTATATATTGAGAAGCCGGCGGATTCTTTTCCGCGCGACTCTGATAAAAGAGCAAGCTCTTCAGTTAATTTTTTTATAAATTTATAATCGTAATCCGAATTTTCTTTAACGATTAAACCAAATATTCCGCACATAAATTATTAAGATTCAGATTTTTTATTTTCGTACTGCAAACGTGTCAGCGCAAGATACATCCATGCCTGCGACCATCTCATATAAGGAATTTTTATATCGTAATTTTTTAGTTTCCTGTAATAAAATCTTCCGTCGTTCTTATCCTGCATATTTTCTATAGTCCACTCTGCAATTTTATTTGCAAAGGATAAATATTCTTTATTATAATTTTTAAGTAAAGCAAAAGTTATTATTCCCTGTGACTGATTATGAATTTCAACAGGATAAATTTTCGGAAGTCTCCACAACGATTGTCCGTTATCATAGAACTGTTCTTTCTTGTAATACTCAAGTCCTTTACTGATTGAATTTTTATATTTCTCATCATCGAAGCCGGTGTATTTACAAATCTCAGAAATTGATTCTATGTTATATCCCTGATGAAAATCTGTTTGCGCTGATTCCTTTCCTGTTTCAATATCAACTTCGTAATTCCATAACCCGTTAGGCAGCTGATAGCTTACAACGAAATCAATTATCTGCTTTGCTTTATTTTTGAATTCTTCGTTGCCGTTAAATGAATAAGTTTTAGCAAGAATTTCTCCACCTAAAAGTGTCGCATTAAAGCACGCATCTTTTAGCACCGGAGTATAGCTTATACAAAGTCCTCTTTCAGTTTCAACCTTCGGTAAATCTTTTAATAGAAAATCACAAATACTGATTAAAACTTCCTTAGCCTTTTCACTTTTTGTAGTAAGGTAGTATTGAAAAATTCCTTTGCCTATAAATGAAGTCGCTACGATATTTGGAACGTAAGGCTTTACATATTTTATCGGATTTGCCCAGCCGAAATTATATCCCCAGCAATATCCTGAATATCCTTTTGAATAATTATTGATAAGCCAGTTGAAAAGCTCTTCCATCGTCTCTCTTGTTTTTTCATCTTTGGTAAGTTCGTATTGTAATGAGTAAGCATATAAAAGAAGTCCGTGGCTTTTAGGATTTATTCCTTTTTTAATTCCAAGCAGCGGGCGGATATTGACAGGATTTCTCTTCTGTATCTGAATGGCAATTGCCGAGACCCACTTCCCCATTTTATCTATGGGAAGAAATGTGTTCAGCGTATCGTATGGATCGTATCCTTTGAATTTTTCCTTCTCTATAAAAGAGCGGACTTTATTCACCGATTCAGAAATTCGTGTCATTAAAATAGCCGGCTACTTATTTTCATTAATCCTTTGAACAAGTTTTTGAGAGAATATTACTGCTCCGCTGTCATTTAAATGTTTAACATCTTTGAAAAGCTCTTTATTCCCCAGAAAGGTTTTATCTGAAGAATAATCCCAGAAGGGAACATTCATTTCCTGAGAAATCTGAGCTCCCATCTGCAATGAATGCAAATCAGTATTTTCGAAATATGGGGAAACAACTACAAACAATTTTATCCCTGCGTTTTTGCATCTTATAATAACATCTTTGAAAGCGTTAATTTTATTTGAATCAATTTTTTCTTTAACTAAAGGCAAAGGCTTAACATCGTAATCAATTTTTCCTGTCAGCGGTACATATCCCTGTATATCTTCTTTTCTTTTTTTATTGAATTCAAGATTACCAACTGCTATGGTCAATATTATAGAATTAAAGGGATACATCTTTGAAAGCAGTTTTAACTTCTCATATTTTCCTTTGAGTTCAATTGTGCTTTCCAGTTCTTTTTTATGACTGGCGTAGTATGGCAATAAGTCAGCTAGCCTGTCATAGCTTGATTCGGTATATACAAATTCATCAGCATTAAAATCCAGAACAATATATTTGGGCGAATATCTGCTTATCACACACTTTATCAAAGCGTCTTCAAACAAAATAAACTGCCCGTCGATACCGGCATTATAAAAAGAGAGCTTTAATGAATCCTGAAAAACATTTGGTACATAATGATGGTTAGCCCTGGAAGAACCGAATATCAGCATTTCTTCTTTTGTACCCTCAATTACATAGGTGAGCCTGTACTGATAACCTGAAGATTGTTTGAAATAAAAATGATTCAGAACTTTACCTATAGCAAAATCGATTACAAAAAAAATTGCAAACAGAATCAATAATCTTATAAAAAATTTTGAGTACTTATTCTCCATTAGAATTGAAAATAAATAAATTGACCGCCGTCAAAAACGCCTATTAGTACAATTAATATTAAAAGCATCAGGTAAGCAGCATATCTTACTACAGCTCTTTTATTATGGAAAATGTAAAATCTTCCTCTGAAAAACTCTTCTTTGAACTCCACAGCAATCAGGAATAATATAGCAAATATTGCGTATATCATTATAGAAGGGTTCGGAATAAATAGTTTGCCGGGTGAAAACATATTCATTAAGACGTATATGCCGTCATGCACGCTATTGGCGCGGAAAAATATCCATGAAATACAGACAAGAACAAAAGTGAATATAATGCTTACAAAAGTTTTTAATCGGTGCATCCTGTCATATCCTGTCTTTACGGTAATCTTATGTCTCGCTTTTTTGGTTATTAAAGCAAAGACTAAATAAAGCCCGTTAAGTCCCCCCCAGATTAAATAAGTCCAGTTTGCGCCATGCCATAAACCGCTTACTAAAAAGACAAAGAAAAGATTAAAATACCATCGTGGAATAGATACTCTGTTACCTCCTAATGAGATATACATATAATCGCGGAACCATGTTGAAAGCGATATATGCCACCTGCTCCAGAACTCATGAATAGTCCGCGCAATATACGGGCGGTTGAAATTTGTCATCAACTTAAATCCCATTACCCGCGCTGTTCCTATGGCTATATCGGAATATCCCGAAAAATCACAGTAAATCTGGAAAGCAAAAAATATGGTTGCAACTGCCAGACTAATTCCTGAATGATGCTCTACATTTCCATATACAGCATTTACATATATTGCCAGCCTGTCTGCAATTACCAGCTTTTTAAAAAACCCCCAGAGAATTAGTTTTAAGCCTTCTACAACTCTGTCGATTTCAAAAGTGTGCTTCTCATAAAACTGGTGCAGAAGATTCTGCGGCCTTTCGATAGGACCTGCTACTAACTGAGGATAGAACATTACGTATAATGCGTAGATACCAAAATTTCTTTCGGCTTTCTGATTTCCTCTGTAAACCTCAATGGTATAACTCATTGCCTGAAACGTATGAAACGAAAGACCTATAGGGAGTAAAATTGAAAGATACGGGACTTCATTATGAATTCCGAACCCCGATAAAAGCGATGTTAAGTTATCGTTTAAAAAATTATAATACTTAAAAACAGCAAGCACACTGATATTGGCTATCAGACTTATTATCAGGTATAGTTTCTTTTTCGGCTGCGGAGTTTTTTCAAGATATATCCCGGCAAAATAATCTATCACAATTGTGAAAGCTAATATTAAGATATAAACCGGAATAAAGAACATATAAAAGTAACAGCTGGCTGATAGCAGAAGAAACCATCTGTATTTGTGCGGAAGCACAAAATAAGCTGTTGTTACAATTATAAAGAAAAATACAAACTGGAATGAATTGAAAAGCATTTAAAGATTTTTAAGCTGTTTAACTTTTAATAGCAGTTTTGTTTTTTATGGAATCAATCACATCAAGTGTTGCCTTTGTTGCATCATAAACTTCTTCAAATGATATAGGTGTCGGCTTTCCGTTTTCAATTGCGTCAATAAATTCTTTTATTTCCTGAGCGTGACCTTTATCCTGCTTGCCCGATTTGTTGGACTTCACTTCTTTGCCGTAAGTTTTTACTTCCCTGAAATCATCAACAACCATTACTTTATTTGCATAGAAAACTTCTATATTTTCTTTCGGCAATGAGTTGGCGCCATTGGAGAAATAACAAATCGAACCAATCGTTCCGTTATCAAATCCCATATTGATGCTAAGCGTATCCATCAGATAAGGACTGTTATCCATGCTGATTGCATTGATAAAATTAATCTTCGAGCCGGATAGGAACATAACTAAATCAATGAAGTGACAGACTTCACCGATAATTCTTCCGCCGCCGATTTCCTTATCCTGTACCCAATGGTCTTTCGGCATATTGCCTGCATTGATGCGGTAGTTGATTGCCTTCGGAACATCTTTGTCCATCGTGCTCATTATTGCTTTGATGGCAGGTGCAAATCTTCTGTTGTAGCCGACCATTAAATGCAAATTACTTTTTTGCTTATAAAGTTCTGCTATTGTTTCAAGCTCGCCTCTGTTCATGCACAATGGTTTCTCAACAAAAACATTTTTATTATTTTTTAATCCGTCTATTACATTTGCTGCATGAAGGTTGTGCCTGGTGGCTATAAATATTGTATTAATTTTATCATCAGTAAAAATTTTATCTGCCTCGCCTGTCGAGTATTGAAATCCGTATTTATCGGCAATGCCTTTTGCTGTATTTCCCCGTGATGTTGCTACTCCAACCATATCTGCATGCATTTTTACATTGGGCAGAAGGGCGTTTTGCGCAAATGAACCTGCGCCTACAAATCCTATTTTTGTTTTTGTTCCTTTTACTTCACCTTTGCTTACTTTTATTTCATCGGTAATTTTCTTTTCATCTTCATATTTCAAAAGAATTCCGACAAACGCTTCTTTCTTCGCTAGTATCATATCATAAGCTTTCTTCGCATCTTCAAATTCAAAAACATGAGTAACAAGCGGTTCAAGAACTAATTTATTTCTTTCAATTAATTCTATATATGATTCCATGTTTCTGTTCTCAGTCCACCTCACATATTCATAAGGATAGTCAATTCCTTTTTCTTCGTATGCTCTGTCATATCTGCCGGGACCGTATGAACACGACATTCTTAAATCTAATTCTTTTTTAAAATAAAAGTTTCTGCTGAACCCCGTTGGCACTGCCCCTACTATAACAACTTTTGCTTTTCTTCTAGCGATTGCTCCTGCAAATTCTACCGGATCTAACGAGCTTGTACCTGCAGTGATAAGTATTGCATCGGCACCGTAACCTTTCGTTAATTCCTTTATCACACCCTCTAAGTCATCGCGGTTTCGTAAATATGATTTTCCTATTCCTATTTTATTTGCTAAATCAACCTGAGCCTGACTTATATCTACGCCGATTGCTTTTATTCCTGACGCTTCTAGTATCTGCATTGTAAGCTGCCCGATTAATCCTAATCCTATTACTACGGCAGTTTCGCCGAATGTAAGCTCTGCCTGTCTTATACCCTGAATTGCTATTGATGCTACTGTGGTTATAGCAGCGAATTTTAAATCAACACTCTTGGGAATTTTTACACAAAGGTTTTTATAAACAGAAACTATATCCGCATGATAAGCGCCTTCGCCGCCGCATGCAACATAGTCGCCGACTTTGAAATCATAGACATCATCTGCTACCGCGATTACCTCACCGGCACAACTATATCCCATTGGTCCTGGCGCTTCAAGCTTGCTCATAACTACATTGTAGGTTTCAGAAAATCCGCTCGTCTTTATCATCTCTATAACTTGCTGTACTTCTTTTTTTCTTGATCTTGCTTTGCCTATTAAGCTAAGGCGCGCATCAGAAACGTTTTTACCTTCCGTACCCGCGCTTATCAAAGAATAGTGATTTCTTACTAAGATTTGTCCGCTGCCAAGCGCAGGGATTGGTACATCCATAACTTCCATATGTCCCGATTTCAATTGCTGTGTAAGCTGCTCCATTTGTTATATATCTCTATTTAAATTTAAAATTTTGTTGTGAGTTATCAAAAAAAGTTCTGAACCAGATTTCATTCGTTAACAAACGCCATATCAATTGAGAGTTATCCTGAATTCCTTTTCTGTTGTTTTCAATTAATGAAGTAACATATTTAGGATTGTAAATACCGCGCTTCTTCATCGACTCTTCCGATAAAATATCTCCTACCATTTCCGAAAGAGGACCTTTTAGCCATGCTCTCATAGGAGCGCTGAACGGCGCTTTTGGTCTGTGGATAATTTCATTCGGTAAATACTTTTCTGAAACTTTTTTCAGTAAGTACTTCTGTATGTTTTTTGTAATTCTGAATTGCGGCGGAAGTGTAAACATAAATTCTATTATCCTGTGGTCAGTTAAAGGCGGTCTTCCTTCTACACTTGCTGCCATTGCTGCTTTATCTGAATAGTTAAGGTTATGGTCAGGTAAATAAACTCTCGTATCGTTTAAACACATCTTCGTCAGATAAGACATATTGTTATCATTGAATAGTTCTTTCTCCTTTTTATAAAAAAATGAATCCTGCAGATTATAAGGGCAGTTAGAATAGTATTCGTTGAAATTTTTGTTTGTTAATGCAACGTTTCCTGATGAAATATATCTATCGAAACGTGACATATTGGAATAATTAAAAAACTCCTTAGCCCATCTTATATACTTAAAATTTTTCTTTGCAGATGACTGCGGAATAATAGAAACTAAATGTCTGAAAATAGAATCCACAACTCCGGGCACATATTTCTGATAATGGTCTAATGTAAGGCATGCTAAATAAGAACGATAGCCGCCGAATATTTCATCGCCGCCCATACCATTAAGAAGTACAACAATACCATTATCTCTTGCAGCTTTTGAAATCAAATATGTATTAATTGCCGAAGGATCTGCAAGGGGTTCATCCAGATGCCATATCATTTTTGGCAATAAATCAACTACGTCAGATTCAAGCAATATTTCTATATGCTTAAAGCCGCATTTTTTTGCCACCTGCTTTGCATAATAACTGTCATCAACATTCCCCTGTAATTTTAGATCATCCTGATGAAACTTAATTGTAAATGATTTTATTTCTTTATTGGTATTCTTCACCATCAATGCAGCAATGATAGAAGAATCCAATCCCCCGCTTAATAATAACCCTACAGGAACATCTGCAACCATCTGATATTCTGTTGCGCTTTGAAGCAGACTATCAAGTTTATGAATTGCATCATCTTCCCTTATATTATGATCTTCGGAAGGTTTTATTTCCCAATATGGTTTAACCTCCAGTTCACCGTTTTCAAAAATAAAATAATGCCCCGGTAACAATTTTGAAATATTTTTAAAACCTGTTTTTGGGGCAATCTGATAGTGAATCGGAGTATACATCGCATCATAATCTACTTCGGTTGTTACAAATCCTGATGCAAGGATAGATTTAATTTCGGAGCCAAAGATTAACGAATCACCTTTTTGAGAATAATAAAATGGCTTTATGCCCGCACGATCTCTTGCTCCGAACAATTTTTTACTTTCTGTATCATATATTGCAAATGCATACATTCCATTCAGCTTGTTGAGTGATTCAACTCCCCACTGTTCATAAGCCTTTATAATTACTTCAGTATCGGAATGAGATTTAAACTTGTGTCCGATAGCTGTCAGTTCATGACGGATTTCTTTGTAATTATAAATTTCACCGTTGAAAGTAATCCATAGAGTACCGCTATCATTACACATCGGCTGATGACCTAAAGGACTTAAGTCTATTATAGATAATCTTCTATGCCCTAATCCTGAATTTGTATAAGGGAACCACTTGGTGCCGGAATCATCAGGTCCTCTGTGTTCAATAATGGATGTGATTTTGTTAAGAACAATTTCATCCCCCCAATTTATTATTCCTGTTATTCCGCACATACCCGTAATGTAAAATTCTTGATAATAATTTTATTAAGTTGTTTCTGAAATAGTTGTTTGAAATATTTTTTCAATTCTCTTAGCTACATTGGAGGAAAGAAAACGATTGGCGGCATATTGGTGATTATTATGCGCAATTTTTTTCATTAATTCAGGATTTGAAAACAGGTTGTCTATAAGTCCGTAAAAGTGCTGCGGGTCTTTACTATCGGTAAAAAATCCGTGTTCTTCATTTTTGAAAAAATCTCTTAAGCCTCCTACTTTCCTTGTAATAATCGGAAGTCCGAAAGCCATAGCTTCACACACAGTAACAGGCATCCCCTCGGTATAGGATGGGAGTATAAAAATATGCGAAGTGGTAAACTCATTAATTTTTTCGACTCCCGTCAGGTGGCCGGTAATATTTATATTCTTTATTTTTTTATCGTCAATATACTTTATTACATTTGCTTCTTCCAGGCCGTCTCCTGCAATAGTAAGCTTTATATTCCTGTATTTTTTCTGAAGGAGTACAAATGTATCGATTGTTTCATACACCCCTTTTGCAATTTCAATCCTTGAAAGAAATAACATCTTGGGGGCTGATATATTAGAGTATTTTTTTTCTATGCTTTCAGGTGTAAAATCTTTTACAAGCTCAGTATCAACAAGTGTTGTTTCCACATATATCGGTTTTGTGTAACCCCATTCAAGCAGTTTATCCTTAAATTCTGTAGATAATACAATTGAGCATTTGGCTTTGAAAAATATTTTTTTAAATGTTTCAATAAAAGTATTTTCCAGTTTGTTCTGAAAGTTTTTTTTCCATCCTCTGTAAAAAACAATAACATCAATTTTATAGAAGTTAGCAATCAGAATAAACAGCCAGTCGCGGATAACAGATACATCATCGAGAGATGTTGATGTCTGGACAAGTGAATATTTTTTCTTTCTTACCAGACGTGTAAAATTTATTATATCTAAAAATGATTGTGCAAGATCTTTGAAATAAGGCTGCCTGAAAGGATAGTTGCGGGCGCCTCTTACGAAATAATCGACCGGCATTGAAAACTCTTTTTTAATTGCATAGTAATAATTGGATATTCCCCCGCGGGCATTTTCCCCTGGTACTAATATCAATATTTTATTACGCGTATCATCTTTAGTTATAGATTTTTCTTTTTCTTTAACGGAGCCTTTTTCTAAAACCTCATCAAATATTTTTTCTATTCTGAAGGCAACTTTATCCGATAAAAACTTTTCACCGGCATACTCAAAATTATTTTCGGAAATTCTTTTAAGAAGTGCTTTATCTTTCAGTAATTTTTCAATAAATCCGGCGAAGACTTCAGGATCTTTACTGTTAGTAAAGTAACCGTTTGTATCGTTTTGAAAAAAATCAACCAGTCCTCCGACTTTTCTTGTTATAACAGGCAGACCGAAAGCCATAGCTTCCAACACTGTGTTAGGCATTCCTTCCGAATAGGAAGGAAAAAGATAGATGTGACTGTTTTTAAAGCACTCAGTTTTTTGTTCACCTGAAATATGACCTAACAATTGCACATCTTCAATTTTTCTCTCTGCAATATAATTCAAAACATTAGTAGTCTCTCTACCGTCACCTGCAATAGTGAATTTAGCAGCCGGATACCTTTCTTTAATTATGCTGAATGCATCAACTGCCTCATAGATTCCTTTGGCTGTTTCAATCCTCGCAAGAAATAAAATATTTAAATCTTGAAGATTGTCATATTTAATCTTTATTTCTTCAGGCTTCAAATCCTTTACTAAATCTTTATCAACTAAAGTAGTTTCCAGATAAATGTTTTTTCTATAGCCCCAGGATATTAATTTTTTTCGGAAGTCAGATGATAACTCAATTATCGCATCGGACTTAAAATATACCATCTTAAAAAGCCAAAGATACTTTTTTTCCAGCTTCTGCGCAAAGCTCTGATCCCAACCTCTGAAAAAAACTACGACTTTCATTTTGTACGTCTTTGCAAGTACAATAAACATAAAATCTCTTATCAGTGAAACATCATCGAATGCTGTAGTAGTCTGAAGAAGTGTAAATTCTTTCTTTCGTATTTTTTTATAAAATCTCCAGAGATCTTTAAAAGGCTGCGAAATATCTTTTAACCATGACTCTCTGAATGGATATGTACGGGAACCGCGTAAAAAATATTCAACTTCGTATCTGAATTCTTTTTTAATCGAATAATAATAATTAGTAATACCACCGCGCGCTTTTTGCCCCGGGACAAGGATTAACACTTTATTCGATTTCTTATCAGTCATTAGCTTTCCTGTTGTAAATCTCCTGCAGAACTATAAGCATCCAGATTATATTACTGTTATCTTTTTTTCCTTCCTTATTATCGGTAATAAAATTTTTTATTGCATCCTTATTAAGTCCGAAATCATTTGTATATAATTTTTCTAATCTATCTTTCATAGAATCATCTTTGAACCACTCTACAAGCGGCACTCTAAACCCTTTTTTGGAAGCTTTTAACAACGAAGGCGGAAGCATCTTTTTGCCGATAGTATTTCTTAAAATGCTTTTCCTTTCCATTCTTTCCATCTTAATGTTTTTATCTATACCTATTGAAAATTCTACGAGTCTGTGGTCAATAAAAGGGACACGCGCTTCCAGCGAATGCGCCATTGACATTCTATCAACTTTAACCAGATAATCTTCAGGAAGAAATAGTTTAAAATTCAAAAACATTAACTTATAAAAATCATCTTTATATGTGCACTGTGATAGCAAGTCATTAGTATAATCTTCTATTGAATATATGTCGTTTCTGCTGCTGAATAAATTTTTAACTGATTTAATTTCGTTAGTAGGCATACGTTCAATCATGCTTGAAGCAAAATCAAGATTAGCTGTACGGAATAATCTTTCATAACGGTTCACTTTATATCTCATCGTACCGCGCATAGATTTTGAGACAAGCTCTAACGCATTCGGCACACCTTCTCTTACAAATGATGGTGCTTTTTTATAATACGAGGAAAGCTTCACGCCCTGAAACGAAGGGTAACCGGAAAGCACTTCATCTCCGCCGTCTCCGGTAAGAACCATCTTTACATATTTCCTTGCAAACTTTGATACAATACCGGTAGGGATAGCAGATGAATCGCCAAACGGTTCATCATAGTGAAACAGTACTTTGTTTAATGATTCATCAAAAGATTCGGGTATCACATTGTAAACGTGATGATTAGTCTTGTACATATCTGCAACATCCTGCGCCAGATCTTTTTCATCAAATGCGGATTGTTCATAGCCTATTGTGAAAGTTTCTATAGGATAACTCGAAATTTCGGACATCAGAGCAACAATGCTTGCTGAATCCAGTCCGCCGCTAAGCAATGCTCCAAACGGAACATCACTTCTCATTCTTATTTTTATCGAATCTTTAAGAAGAGATTCGAATTCTTCGTATATGGCAGCTCTATTTTTTGCCATATTTCTTTCATCTATTTCCGGAAGGTCCCAGTATTGATATTCTTTAACATCGCTATCTTTTACAATTATATAATGTCCGGGTTTTAATTTTTTTATATTCTTAAAAAAAGTAAAAGGAGCAGGGATGAATTTAAGAAATAAATAAAGTTCTACAAGTGATAAATCTTTTTCATCCGGCACACCGAATGCAAATAGACTTTTTATCTCTGAGCCGAATATGAATGAATTGTTCCATACAGAATAATGCATTGGCTTCTCGCCAAGTCTGTCACGCGAGATAAATAAAAATTTTTCATTGTTATCCCAAATTGCAAATCCCCAGCATCCGTTAAGTTTATTCTGACAGTTTGTGCCCCATTCCTGATATGCATGGATTATTACTTCCGTATCAGAAGTAGTTCTGAAAGTGTGCCCCAGAGATTTTAATTCTTCTCTTAGTTCAATATAGTTGTAAATCTCACCGTTGAAAATAAGAGCGATAGATTTATCTTCACTGAACATGGGCTGATCACCTGTTGCTAAATCAATAATTGATAATCTTCTATGTCCGAATCCTAAATTTTTATCTATGTAAATTCCTTCACCGTCAGGTCCCCGATGTGAAATGATATCCGTCATTTTTTTAATCGTTTCCTGTGAGGCATTTTTTTCTCTATCGAAATTAATGTACCCTGCTATACCGCACATTATAAACTTAAATTCATTTCGTTATACATTTTTTCAATTTTTTCAATGGTGTATTTAGAGTTGACTAATTTCAAATGCTCTTTCAATTCTTCGCGGGAAAATCTGCATCTTAATGTTTTACAAGGGCTGCCTACATTAACAGAGTAAGGCGGTAATGATTTAGTCACTAATGAACCCGCGCCTACTACTGAGCCCTCATGAATTTTTACTCCTTTCATTATTAACGCTCTTGCTCCAACCCAGACGTCATCTTCGAGTTCTATAGGAATATTTCTTCCACCGCTATGAACATATCTCATCGGTTTCCCTACTACACTCATATTATGGTCGCCGCCCAGTATCATTACTTCAGGTCCGAACATAACATTGTTTCCAATTTTTATAGGAATAATACCTGCTATAACGCTGTTATCGGCAATGAAGACATTATCTCCAATTTCAATATTCCTGTGATCTGAAAAAACACAGTTTGACCCAAACCGAAAATTTTTTCCGGTTTTCTTCAGAGAATATTTTGTAATATAAAATTTAAGAGGCCACAAAAAATTCGGGATGGCTCTTAAAATCCAGCTAAGCTTTGTAGGAGAAATATTAATCAAAACAAATTATAAAATATTTTTTTTCCAAACTGTTGTATTGACGTAGTCTGTATATGAAATAATAATCCGAACAACTTTATCTGAAACATTATCCATGGAATAATCTTTTACAGAGTGAAACTTTGTTTTTTCCTTTTCTTCATGCTCAATCTGTTTTAATCCGTTTATTACTATGTCAGGATTCATTCCAACCATCATTACAGCGGACTCTTCCATTCCCTCAGGTCTTTCATGCGCTTCTCTGATATTCAAAGCGGGAAATTTCAGAATTGAAGACTCTTCTGTTATAGTTCCGCTATCTGAAAGCACAGCTTTTGAATTCTTCTGCAGCTTAACATAATCAGTGAACGAAAACGGTTTCAGAAATTGTATCAAAGGATTAAACTCAAGTTTTTCTTCTTCAATTCTTTTTCTAGTTCTCGGATGAGTGGATAAAATTACAGGCAATTTATATAATTCAGCTATCTCGTTTAAAATTTTAATAAGATTAAAAAAATTTCTGTCAGAGCTTATATTTTCTTCTCTGTGAGATGATACCACAAAATATTTTTTTGGAGTTAATGAAAGCTGTTTAAGTATTTCAGATTTTTCAATTTTGTCAGAAAAATAATTCAACACTTCATACATAGGGCTTCCTGTTTTTATAATTCTATCAGCAGGCAAACCTTCCTTTAACAAATATTCTCTGGCAATATCGCTGTAAGTTAAATTTATATCACTGATATGGTCAACAATTTTTCTGTTTGTCTCTTCAGGGACTCTCTGGTCGAAACATCTGTTACCCGCTTCCATATGAAAAATCGGAATTTTTCTTTTCTTTGCATTAAGGCAGCAAAGACAGCTGTTCGTATCTCCTAAGACAAGAAAGGCATCAGGTTTTTCTTTTTCTAAAACTTCATCTATGTTCACTATGGTATTACCTATTGTAGTTGAAGCATTAATGCTCGATGCATTTAAAAAATGGTCGGGCTTTCTTAGCTCCATATCATCGAAAAAAATCTGGTTCAGTTCATAATCATAATTTTGTCCTGTATGTACAAGTATGTGCTCAATTGCAGGTGAACTGTCTAATTTACTTAAAACTCTTGCCAGCCTTATTATTTCTGGTCTGGTACCTACAACGGTCATTACTTTTAATTTTTTATGTTCAGACATTATAATTTTTTAAACGTTTTCAAAATATGTGTCGGGATTTGCTTCGTCATAAAATTCATTTATCCAGAAGACAGTAAAAAGCTCATCGCTTCCCACATTTTTAATATTATGAGTGTACCATATAGGCATATCAACATAGGAAGGTTCATCTCCGTTAAGATGAAAAGTATAAACTTTATCGGTATTAATTTTTCTGAATTCTATCACAGCTTTACCTTTTATCACAGCAAATCTTTCGACTTTTCTGGTGTGAAAATGATTTCCTCTTACTATATCAGGTTTAGTAGTTGAAAAAGAAATCTGTCCGCCTGAGTGCAATTTCACAAGCTCAATAAAAACTCCTCTGTTGTCTTCGTTTCTTTTTAATTTATATGGGAAAAAACTCTCAGGATTTATATAGCTTCTGAAAGTATTAAACAGATCAATGGAAAATTTATCATCTAAAGCAGGAATAATACCCTTATCGCAATACAAGCTTTGAAAGTTCATCAGCTTTGCAAGTACTTCAGTCACAAGAAAATTCTCTGTGGCTTTTATAACATGTTTTGGCTCGTTTGTTTTATTAATAATACAGTCTATGATTTCTTTACAAAGATCATCAACATAAATCAGATTAAGTTTTTTATCAACAAGAATCTCCGGCATTCCGCCGCTGCATAGTAAGTCAGAAAAAGTTGCAATTACGGAGTTATATTTTGGCTTTCCGAAAGGACCGAATACATTTGATATTATCAGGCCGGAAAAAACAGAACCTGTTTCTTTAGACCAGTCGGTAAATAGTTCACGGGCTTTTCTTTTTGAGGTACCGTATGCATTATCTTCTTCTTCCTGAGTTGAAGAAGAAAAAATAAGATGCGTGGGATTTTTTTTATTTTTTAGAGCCGTTATCAAATCACTTGCCAGTCTTAGATTTGTTTCCAGAATTTCATTGGGATTCGAGCTTCTGTTCAAACCTGCCAGATGAACTACTACATCACAATTCGCAACCCAATTATTTAAAGCACTTGTCTCATCAAAAAATTCTTTTTCAAACGGAATTAATTCGAATCTATCTTTTGACAGACTAATTCTGTTATATAAATTGGAGCCGATAAATCCGTTTTGGCCGGTGATACCGATTTTTACCATATTAGTAATTAATTATTAAAAAATTTGGGCGGACTTCTCCGTCTTGATAAAAAATTTTCACTTAGTTTTTATTTTTCATTTATGTTCAGCATTTTCAGTAAGAAATTTCAAGAGCTTCGCAGATTGAATTTTATAGTTAAAAACATTTTGAGCTGCGTTCTTTCCATTCATTCCCATTTCTTTATATCTATCGTACTGACTAAGAATTTTCTCTATAGCAGAAGCTAAAGCGGTATAATCATCCGGGGGGATAATCAGCGCTTCTTTTTCGTTTTCTAAAACTTTGCTCACGTCGCTAATATCAGTAACTATTACAGGTGTACCACTTGCCAGATATTCCCCCAATTTTGTTGGGAATCCAAAGTCAGCCTGAGGTGATGACGGTCTTGCAAGAACTGCCATTACAGAATTTTGAAGAAATGTTACTATCTCGTCACCGCTGAGATAACTTGTTACTTCAACTTTTGATTCAAGCTTATACTCAGAAATCAATTTATCCATCTCATTTTTATAATCCAAAAAATACGAACCTGCCAGCATTAACTTAATTCCGGGATATTTTTTTGAGATAAGAGAAAGTGCTTTAATCAAATCGGATACGCCGTCTTTATGTTGATTTATTGACCCGCAGTAAGCAATGTAACCGCAATTTATATTCTTCTGAATTTTGTTTTCTGACCTGGAAAATCTTTCGTAATCAACGGTCATATTAATAATTTCTACATGCTTATTAAACTGACTGACATATGCAAATAACGCTGACGAGATAACGTAACACATGTCATAATTAGTTATATGCTTTTCATAAATTTTTACTTCCTCAGGGTCATCTGTATAAACATTGACATCTTCCGTTATCTCCAGTACAGTAGTGTATTTTTTTATTTTTGATATGAATAATATAATGCCATCTACATACCAGAATTTTCTTTTTGACTGATAATTTATAACAATATCTTTTTTCCGTGCAAAGAGAAGTAACCATAATACTAAATTTGCGGAGCTTATACTTAAGGCAATAATGTTTTTAAAATTACTTGCCATTCTGGATTTGACGGTAACTAAACTGAGATTAGAATATTCGTAATATTCTTTCTTGAGTTTTAAAGACTTGCTTGGAACAAGCCCCCAAATTTTTATATTTTTTGTAATTAAACCCAGACCTTTTGCCAACGAGCTTAACCTGTTTACTCCTGCACCAGCTGTTAAATTAAAATCCTGTAACGTAGTAAAAATTATTTTTCGCTCAGAACGGCTCATCAAACTTTTTCTTTTTGTTTTCCCATACTACTTTTCAATTATAACGTCTGTAAAATTAATTGAGACTCCAAACCTGACCAACTGAAATAATTTTTTCTCTTAATTTTTATTTTGTAATTAATAAGTGAGTTAATCACAAATTCAAGTTTTCTATTTATATTCAAACAGTTCCTCTGCCTTCGATACCATTATATCCGTAATGCACATCGATATCTTTAAGCTTAGCTTCATCAAACCATTTTTTCATAGTTTTCAGTGATTGAGGATTATCATACTGCGGGGATAACATATCGTAGCAATCGAGTATAGCCCACTCTTTCAATGCTTCGCCTTTTAATCCGTATTTTGTATAATCCGGAATTAATATCTGCCAGTTAATTTGACGCCCGACTTTTGGAATTTTGCTGATTACTTTAAAAAGCGGCCACATGAAATTTATATATTTAACAACTCCATTGTAAAGCTTTTGCGGCTCAACATCCTTCGTAAATGGTCTTACCCAATATTTTGTATTAATCAAACTTCTCAGCATTTTCTTGTACATATCTATAACAAGTTTGCCGTCCTTTTTTAAAAACTGAGGAAGGGCCATGAAAGATTTGTGAGGATCGGGTGTATGCTGAAGCACCCCTATACAAAAAAGCTTGTCAAAATAGTTTCGCCTGAATGGCATTTTATAAATATCGCCTTGCACTATAAATACATTTTCTTTATTCCCGTTTGATTTATAATTCGCTTCAACTGCAAAGCTATAATCCATACTTACAATTGTTGCACCTGTTGTAGAGGCAGGTGCTGTAAATCTTCCGGAACCGCTTCCAACCTCCAGAATTACTTCTCCTTTAAGTTCTCTCGGCCATTTGGTTTCTTTAAAAAATCTTTCCTCTGAAACATTTTTATTGCTATATTGGTCGTATTGTGTTTTTGAGTGAATATTCCACTGCAAACCGAAATTCGTTGCATAATTTTCAATCGGAACAAATCTTGGAATAAAGTTTATTATGGGAAATGTCGAACTGCAAGATGAACATTTCAAATCGCCGGTTTTTATTTTATCACCTTCTTTTTCTGAAATACTTAATTGAAGTTCATTCAGGCATTCAGGACAAACCAGATATTTTATAAAATGTTCACGCATATATTTATTAATTAAATTTGTGCACTTATATTCCTTAATGGATTTCTTTCAACTATTGAATTTCAAAGAATATTTTTAAATGTAACAAAATATTACTGCAGTCTTCCCTGGCGTCTTACTAAAAGAAGTTTTTCTTTTAACATCTGCTGCGCCATCAATCCGGGTTTTTCAAACCTTACAAGATACATAAAACATAACCCCATAAAAAACGGTCTTTGGAAAAGCCCTTGTGAAAACCCGAGCACAAGCAACCCTGCAATAATTGCGATTGAAAAATTTTTATTGAAGTTGTGCATCCTGCAATACTCTCTGTATGAAGAAAACATCATTATAAAATAATATCCAAAGCCAATTAAACCAAATTCCGCAAGAAGAAGTGTTACGCCATTATTACCTGAATTTTCTTCTTCTTTAATTACAAAATATCTTCCAATACCGAATATAGGCGAGGATATAAAATTATCCACATTTACTTTACCGCTGACAATGCGGGAATAAACTTTACTCTTTTCAGCATCTGTAGACTCATTATACATTTTTTCTATTTTTTCATTCATAAAACTCAACTGGTTATACGCAACAACAAATATAAAAGCAATAATTGGAATTAAAATAGCAGAATATATTGCTTTATTTGAAATCACAATATAAATGATAATAAACACAAAAATAGCAAGGTAAGCAGTTGTAGACTGCGTTGTAAATATCGTAATCAAAAAGATTACATTTTTCTTATTAAAAAAAGATTTATTTCTGACGATATTAAAAGTAAGTGCCAGGAATAAAAAACAACTGAATAAGCCGGGCTCCCAAAATGGTCCTGAATTTCTGGGGACTTCAACTTTATAGCCCAGTTCCATTGTATAAATTATAAAGTGTTTTACTGTATTCGGATAATACGTTATGCTATCAAAGAAAGGTGTTACATTAGAGTAGATATAATCTGCGATGCCCGGATTAGCAAAAATTGCCCCGGTAATAATTAAACTTAATATTGAATAGTAAAAAATTAGATTTACAAAATATTTATCAAAATTTCTTCCGACAATTTTAACTGTAAAATAGGCGAAACATATTCTCATCATGTAAGCAACTACCGTGTTAAGCTTAAACTCGCCAAATGCAATAACCTGTACTGCAAACAGGGCTAAAAAAACGAGCGAATAAGAAATTACTACTCTATCGAAAGTTTTCCCTCTTGCAAGGAATAAAAAAAGTGTTAGTAAAAATCCCGCAATCAAAAAAACATCCCCTATAAAGAAAGGTATAGATGATACTCCCATAAAAAAATAAACAAGAGTATAATTGAGTACTTTATTTTCTCTTTTTCCTTCTAAATCGTAAACAGTATTCATTAAAATTTTTAAATTTGTATTTTAAAAGCTATAAAGCCCAGCAGCTTTCTTAGAATTATTAAATCCTTTAAAAAACCTTAATGTCTTTTATAAAGAATTTTATAATTTAACTGATTCTAAAATAGTTTAAACCTTTATGATTTTTAAGTCGTGTGTTACTCTATAACAAATAAGCATCGAGATTATCCAACAAATAATTGAAGCTACAACCATTCCAATTGCTACACCTTCCAGAGGATTCATTGTGGAAGCAAAATAATTCATTGAAATCCATAATAACGCTAGCTTAGAAACCGTAAGGATAGTCAGCCATTTGTATGATTTCAGAGTATTTAAAACTTGCGTTCCGATCGTAGCCGAATCGAACACTCCCGAAATTAATGCCATCTGACTGGCAAAAGTACTCTCTAAATAATTTGGAAAAAATGTTTTTATAAAATATGGAATAAGCAGCCAGCCCAATAAAATAAGAGGCAGACCTATTGCGAACATCCCCAAAGCCGACTTCCATACCCAACCCCACAAATTCCGGGGATCGTTAAATTTTCCAAAGTTAAAAGACATCTGGGGATAAATATACTGTGCCATTGCGCTCGGGAAAATTGTCATACCTGTAATAATTGCTATAGCCGGAGAAAAGTAACCAACTAACAGAACTCCACCATATGTCAGAAGTATTGTTCTGTTAAATGTTTTACCTATATCATCCAAATACCCTATTGCGTATAGACTGATACCGGTTTTAATTAACTCCTTAAAAGATTTCCTATCGTAAGCAGCTTTAACTCTTAACGGTCTTACTACATAAATAGCTACCACTGAAAAAATACTTATCAAAACAGTTCTGATAACTAATCCATAGTACGAGTAATAATATGGCAAGATGACTGTAAGAAGCGTAAAGCCGCTAATATACAGCTGCATCTTTGAAAGCTTAATAAATTCACTGCTGGCTCTGTAAGTAACACTTAAATAGGTGTTATAAAATGCCGTAGCAATAATAATTCCGATTGAAAGAATACCAAAGAGTAATTTTATATCCTGTGAAACAAAAAAATAAATGTAAATCAGAGATAAGACAGTTGCAGTTATTACTATTATATTGAGTATCCTGACAAAATACAGAGTAGTCTGAGCAAGCTTAACAATATAATCCTGATCTCCTTTCCCCATGTAATAGGGAAGATCTCTGTTCAAACCACTCAACATCCCAAGCGTTAAAATAGCAGAATATGATTGCAGCAGTGAAATTGAATTCCATAAACCAATATCTTCCGGAATTACCCATTTTATTATAACTACTCCGCTAATAAGTTTTACCAAACTCAATATTACTGAGGATGATGAGAATAAAATGGCTGTCTTATTATTAAATGAAGCTATTAGCTTTTTAGAGGCTGTAATCAATTTTTGTAACGTAACATTATTTTATTAGCTATGCAGTCTTTCAACAGCTTTCTTATACTCACTCCAATTGCCGGTATCAATCCATGAGTTTTCACTAATAGGATACACACCTACTTTTCCACCATTCTTTTTTATAATTTCTATAAAGTCTGTCATATCAAAATATTCATCTTTAGGAATTAATTTGATTGCATCCGGATTTATTACATACATTCCAATATTAACAAGATAATCGTATTCCGGCTTCTCATTAATTCTAGTAAGATTACCTCCATTTTCAATTTCACAAATTCCGTAAGGAATAATATATTTTTTTAAAGACACAACTATAGTCAGATCAAAATGTTTATCTTTGTGGTAATCAACCAGGCTGGCATAATCACAGTCGATTATAATATCACAATTTGTAACTATCAGCGGTTCCGTAAAATTATTTTTCAACAAACGTATGCTGCCTGCCGTTCCTAAAGGTTTTTCTTCAATTACATATTCAACTTTATACTCCGGGGCTAATTCTTCAAAGAATGATTTTATTATTTTAGCTTTATGATTCAGGGTTAGATAAAAATTTCTTATATCATTCTCAATAAAAAATTTATCTATTATTATTTCAATAACAGCTTTTTCTCCTATAGGAATCAGTGGCTTCGGTAGAATTTTTGTAAACGGATCAAGCCTTGAACCTTTGCCGCCTGCCATTATTACAACTGGATTTGTTAACTTGTATTTAAATGTTTTATGCTCATGGATTTCAAACACATTATTCCAAAATAGCAGTTCTATTATTCTATTTTGTTCATCCAGAACAGGTAAGGCAGAGACTCTTCGATCAAGAATGATTTTTTTTACTTCTTCAATTTCATAATTCTCTCTTACAAAAGAAGGAGTTTTAAAACAAAGTTTATCTGCAGTTAAATCCATTTCACCTTCAGATAAAATCCAGCGCCTTATATCACCATCGGAGATTGATCCGTATAAGCGTTCCTCATCATCTATTACAAATAAAATTCTTTCACCTGCTTTGTCAAGTAAAGAAATTGCATCTTCTATCAAAATATTTTTATGAATCAGAAATTTTTTATTGTCTTCAGCCAGCTTCATTTTAATACGTTAATATCATAAAATGTTTTTTTTGTGGAAATACTCTTAATATTTTTCTTAATTATCTCGATAATATGTTTTGCAGCAGTTCCGTTACCGTATGGATTTTTAATAGCAACTGAATTTCTTTTTTTGCTTAAAGCTTTTTTTATCCCTGAAACTATATCTGCTGTTTCACATTTTACATTCATAATACTTGCACCCATTATTCTTCCCTTTTGTCTCTCACCTATGTTTACTGTAGGTATTCCCATAAACGGGACTTCAACAATTCCGCTTGAAGAATTACCGATAACTAAATCCACACACTTTAAAGTGGAAAGATATCTCTTCTGACCGAGATTTGTAAAAGCATAAACATTACCTCTTGAAGCAGTAAATTTCTTTATCATTTCAATTATCTCTCTGCCGCCTGTATCAGAATTCGGCATCGTGAAAATTATTTTTAAATCAGGGAATTTTTCTAACGCAGTAACTACTTTTAAAAATTGTTTCCTTGGTGATTCTTTATCTAATGTAACAGGATGAAATGTTACTAAAGCAGTCTGTCCGTCAAAAGATAATTTTAAATCTTTTTCCAATTCATTCTTTGAAAGCAACTTCAAATTTTTGATATTATCTAATCCTAAAGCACCAACATTATATACAGTTTTCGGATTTTCACCCAACTGAATTATTCTTTTTTTATAAACTTCAGTTGCAGCAAAATGCAATGATGACATTTTTGTTATTGAATGACGGATACCTTCATCAAAAGCACCTTCAGTTGTTTCCCCACCTGCAATATGCGCTATTGGAATATTCATCAGATATGCGCTCGTAGCAAGAGCCATCATTTCGTATCTATCGCCAAGGATTATTAATAGATCCGGCTTCAATCTTTTAAATACATCAGATGCCGTTATCATTGCAAGACCCATGGCTTTCACAATGGCAGTATCAGTATCAGCTGAAAGAAGCATCTCAATTTTTTCGTTAACCTTGAAACCGTCTTTTTCTATTTCATTTACAGTCATTCCAAATTCCGGAGATAAATGCATAGCTGTAGCAATTATCTGAAGCTCAAGATTTTTATCTTTTTTAATAAGAGTCATCAGCGGATTTAATAATCCGTATTCCGCTCTTGTTCCGGTAGCTATGCAGATTTTCTTTTTCACAATTCTATAAACTCATCTTTCAGGAAATTTCTCTTGGCTTTTTTGCCGATGACTTCAATCCACCTCATCGGATTTATACCTGAACCCGGTCTCTTTACAATCAAATTTTCATCAGTAAATACTTGTCCTTCTTCTATATCATGCGCTGCTAGTATGCTCTTACGTGCTATCACAATATTATTTTCTTCCGATGCTGCAATTTGCTTATCGCCGTCTCCCATTGCTAAATCTACGTTACGGATACATCTTATCATTTCAGCAAGTTCATGCGGCTCTAACGATGCAACATGGTCGGGACCTTCCATTTTATTATCCAGTGTAAAATGTTTTTCAATTACAGTTGCCCCCATTGCAGCTGCTGCAATGGAAATTTCAATTCCCTTAGTGTGGTCTGAGTATCCTACGTTAACACCAAAAGTTTCTTTTAATGTAAGCATCGCTTTCAGATTCACTTCTTCCAGAGGAGCAGGATATTCAGTAGTACAATGAAGCAGTGTAATCTTTTCTTTATCTGTTCCTGATGCAACAATTAAATTCAAACACTCTTCAACATCTTTAAGAGTCGACATACCTGTAGAGATAATCACATTCATATTCTGTTCACCAATTCTTTTCAGGTATGGATAATTAGTTATCTCCCCTGAAGGTATCTTCATATATTTCATTTTAAAGCTAAGCAGCAGCTCCAATGATTTCATATCAAACGGAGTTGATAAGAACATTATATTATTCTTTTCGCAATACTCTTTTAACTCTTTATAAGCTTCCAATGGCAAATGAATTTTCTTTGCCATTTCTATCTGTGATCCCGATTCTCCCGTGTTTGTAATTTGATACTCAGCCTTCGTTGCATATTCAGTCATTACAAGTTCAGGTACTGCAGTCTGAAACTTTACTGCATCTGCTCCGGCCTTAACAGCTTCATCAATTAATTTATAAGCAAGGTCTATTTTCCCATTATGATTTACCCCCGCTTCTGCTATTATAAAAGTCTTCTTCATAATTCCGCTATATCAAGAATTTCGTATAATTTTTTGTATTCTGTATTTAACAAAAATTTAATACCGAGCTTTTCACAAGCGCCGTCCTTCTCTAGTGAATCACCAACATAAATCATTTCTTCCGGCTTTATGTTAAAATCGTTCAGCACCGTTTCAAATATCTTTAAATCAGGTTTTCTCATTGGGGGGGTGAACTCATCAGAGATATAAATTTTGTCGAACTCTGATAATAATTTTAAAACCTGAATTTTGTTTTTCTGTATTGTAACTCCGCCGTTTGTAATCAGAATAATTTTATAACCTTTGTTTCTGATTTTTTGCAGAATGGGTTTTACCCATTCAAAAGTCTTTAGAGTAAAATCCGGTTTATAATTTCTGTAAAACGGAAGTAACTTATCTTTTACAAACTCATCCCAGCCTTCAGGAAGTTCATACCCACTATTTACAATTGCCTTATCAAACAACTTTTCAAAATCTTTCGCATCAAAGAGTTTCTGCATTTCAGCAAAAACTTTTTCTTTATCGAATCTGAATTTATATTCAATAGATTTTGCGATAGCATCAAACAAAACCTTTTCATATTCCCAATGTGAATACAGTGTATCATCTAAATCAAAACCTATGATTTTCAAACTAAATCTAAAAGTTTATCTGTGTAAACTGAGTTATCATATCTTAGCATATAAAAATCTTCTTTGTATCTTGAGTCACCAATATTTTCATAAGGAATTTTATTCATGTAGTTCTTAACATGCTGGATTAAATTAGCTCCGGCTTTGTGTGCAAGCGGATATCCGCCGCCAAAACGTGGATTAATTTCTCCAAGATAAACTTTATCATTTTTAACCATTACCTGGATATTCACAACGCCGAATATCTTCAAGTTTCCCACAACTTTTCTTACTAACTCTGTAACCTTGGGAAGATTTACTGTAATTCCTTTCTCAACTTCACCGCCGCGAGTACTTATTCTTTTTCGCTGACAATACTCGACAATATTACCATTCCCATCTCCGAACAAATCAACAGTTACTTCAAAATCAAATTGAATGTTCTCTTGTACTAAATAAGTCTCAACATCCAGTTTTTCAGAGTTGATTAAAGCTTTTACTTCTTGGGAATTAATCTTGTAAATTCCTTTTGATGCCGAACCTTTGGAAGGCTTTAAAACTAATTTTTCATAGACAGGTAATTCTGCCAAAGATAAATAATCTCTCAGCAGCCAAGTTTTGGGTAAGTCTATTCCTGTATTTTGGAATCGCGTATATGTTAAGTACTTATCATTCGATAGTTCAACAATATCATAATCGGGTACCCACACATGAACACCAATCTCTTCAAATCTTTTTTTGTGTTTTGCAAAAAGAGGCAGTTCAGGGTCAAGCAATGGAACTACAAACTCCGGCTTTTCTTTTTTACAAATTTCAATCACTTCATTAACATATTGCTCATCTATTTTTAATGGCACTTCATAAACTCTGTCAAGAATATATGCTGCAGGTGAAGTTTTAAATGCATCAGCTCCGATGAATTCATAACCATTAAATTCTTCCCTGAAGAAATTTATCAGTTCAAATCTTCTGCCGGGAGATGTAAATAAAATTTTCTTTGACAAAATATTAATCGTCTAAACCTGTTTTGTTTACAGTATGTCTTAGCTTCCAGTTGCCGTCAGCATCTTTTCCCCATAAATGCGGGGAGCGGAATTTATCTGCAAGCTCAAAGAATCTTTCTTCAGTCATTCCAATATGCTCCATGATATCTTTAAAATATCTGTCAGGAAATTCGCCATCAAATTTTCTTACTAATGCAAGACCTTCTTCTCTCGTTAAGTGCTTATTTCTTATTTCCTGTGATGCATCATATGTAGTTCTTCCTATTCCGAATTTTATAAACGTTGTGTAATAATGTAAATCATCAATCTTATCATCGATACTATTATACTTTGAATATGTACCTTGTGTTCTGAATGAGCGGGCTTTAAATCCTGTATGCTCAACCGCATGGTAATAAACTTCCTGCGGGACCCACTTTAAATAATACCCGAGATAATGAACTTCTATTTTGGATTTTTCTAACTGCTCATGGTCAGCAGGTAAGAACGTCATAAGATCGGCAAGAGTCACATTATATTTTTCCATCAGCTCTTCTATCGACACTCCTGCAAGATACATGTCCTTTAAATGAGTCATACTGAAATATGATTTATCTCTCAATGATGATGCATCATCAGCTATAGGATTTCCATATTCAGCTTCGTTTTCACCGTAGAATATAAGTGGTATATCGTAATTGATTGCAATCTTCGGAGCAAGATTTTTTTGCCCGAGTATAAAAGTCTGGAACGGATGAAACAAATTTTCGATGGAAAGCTTAGTTAACAATTTCATAACTCTTCCGTTCTGTTTGAACGTAAGATTATCAAAGCCGCCTATCTCAATCCAGTTTTTCCAGTTTTGATATCCATAATCTGTATATAAAATCGGAGACCATGTAATCGTTAAAGGATTCATTCCGTATTTATACTTCAGCATCCACGATTGGTATGAGCTGTCCTTTCCGCCGCTTCCGGGAACAATGCAATCATACTTACCGTCATTTCTTCTGTGCTTATCAAGAAGCTTTAACAGCTCCTGTTCTCTTTTTTCCCAGTCAATATTTTCCTTACCTTCATTTACTCTGCATGCATCACAAATTCCATCTTCACCGATATTGAGAGTAGTTTTTTTAGAATCAATTGTATGCTTGAACTCCGGGGTTGAGGCAGGTCTTTGATTTGACATCACGCACTTTTTGCAAAACTTAACTTCTTCCGGCAGTCCGTAATATGCTTCTAATTTCTTACTCACTTTTTTTTATTTCAGAGCTCCAGTTCTTATAAATCTTTACTCCCTCTGCTCCGCTTTTCTCAGGATGAAACTGTAATGCGGTGATATTAGCTTTCTTAATTCCCGAGCAGTATTCAATTCCTTCGTAATTTGTCATCGTCAAAATATCTTTTTCATTCGAAGGCTTTACATAGTAAGAGTGTGTAAAATACATATACTCTTCAGATGAAGTATTTTTTAGGATTGAATTACTCCAATGATTTTCATTTTTTATTTCATATATATGATTCCACCCTATCTGTGGAACTTTTAATAATTTTCCGCTGGAAGTATTATCCGGGAACTTAACAACCTTACCTTCAACTAAATCTAGTCCTTTCGAATATCCAAATTCTTCACTTTCGGTGAATAACAGCTGCAAACCTAAGCATATTCCAAGAAACGGTTTTCCCGTTGCAACAAAATCTTTTATAGGAGAAATTAAATCCAGCTTATTAAGATTTCCCATACATTTTCCATACGCTCCGACTCCCGGAAGTATCACAGCATCGGAATTCATTATAACATCTTTGTCTCTAGTAATAATAGAATTTAACCCGACAAACTTACAAGAATGGTCAACACTGAACATGTTCCCCATTTCATAATCTATGATAGCTACCTGATATTTTTTTTCGCTGCTCATGATATATAACGGCAATCTATTCCGTTCGCAGTTAAATATTTTTTTATATCATAAATTTCTGTTTTATCTATTTTTCCGAATGTCTTACCACTGTTGATAAATGTTACATTACCTTCTTTGGAAAATTCGTTTACTGATTTATTTTTGGCTGCGTAACTGTAATGCAACATTGACGCTGTACAAACTGCATCAGCATGTCCTTCTTCAATTACTTCTTTAAAATGTTCAAGCTTGCCTGCACCGCCATGTGCAACAACAGGAATTTTAACACTGTCAGATATTTTTCTTGTTAATTCCACATCAAATCCCTCACCTGTTCCTTCTTTATCTACCGATGTAACAATCAATTCTCCTGCACCGAGTTCTTCAGCGCACTGCGCCCATTCAAAAGCATCTATACCGGTATGTTCACGTCCATTATCGGTAAAGCAAAGGTATTTTCCGTCATTCTGTTTTATTGCTTCTATAGCAATAACAATTGTAGATGAACCAAAGGCTTCGGATGCTTGCTTTATTATTTCGGGATTTTTAATAGCAGCTGTATTCAGCGAAACTTTATCTGCACCAGACCTTAAAACTTCGGCAATATCTTCTATAGTTCTTAAGCCGCCGCCTACAGTAAGAGGAATAAAAATTTCATTAGCAGTTCTTGTAATTATATCTTTTAAGCTATTCCTCTCAAAAAGACTTGCAACAACATCCATATACAACAATTCATCCGTTCCTGTTTCATAATAATAGGAAGCAAAGTCTTCCGGCTTACCCATTACACGGAGACCTTCAAGATGAATTCCTTTTACTAAGTTTGGTCCTTTTATATCAAGTCTTGCAATTACCCTGTGATTCAAACTAACTTTTCTCTGTAATATAGTTCTGCAATTTTTAAATCCATCGGTTCATCAATATCAATCGATGAATAATAAGGCATGAGATAGCTCAATGTTTTTGAGGTCTGAAAAGTTTTATATTTTTCAAAATTGTTTGTACTTATTATGTAAATTGCACCATTAATATAATACGTAACAGGAATTTCCTGTCTTCTTTTTTCACTTCCTACTTTGAATAAATTTTCAATGTAGCCCTTTGCAGTAACTTTTCTTGACAGGTAAGGACTCTTATTGTTTTCAGTAACAGAAATTAATGAGAGTGCTTCTTTATTATTTATAAACTTCTTTATTGAACCATCTATATGTTCTGATTTTCTGAATGGTGATGTCGGCTGCAACAATAACAGAGTATCAAATTCATTATTATTTTTTTTCATCCAGTTTATAAAATGTAAAATCACCTTAGTGCTTGTTGCTTTATCCGTGGATAAGTTTTTTGGTCTTTTAAACGGGACTTCAACGGGGAATTTCTTAACGGAGTTTATTATCTCATCTGAATCCGTTGATAAAAAAATTTTATCAATGTATATCGATTTCATCGCGCTCTCAACTGTCCAATGAATTAAAGGCTTTCCGCAAAGTTTAATAATATTCTTTTTGGGTATTCCCTTCGAGCCTCCCCGGGCTGTTATAAGTGCAGCTATTTTTTTACCTTTGTACAAATTCTATTCATCTCTTAATACAAATTCGCCGCTTTTAAAGCTTTGGGTCTGTAAGGAATAACAATTATAAATTTTAATAGGAAGTTTTACTAATTTGGACAGGTTAAACCGTATATTTATCGGCTTCGTATGAGTTGATATTTTTTTGTATAAATGAAATGGTCTCCTTTAATCCTTCTTCTAAAGAATATTGAGGTGACCAGTTAAGAATTTCTTTTGCTTTTTTGTTATCACAGATTAATTTAAGCACTTCGCTTTTTTCAGGTCGAACTCTTTGTGTATCTTCAACAATTTTTTTATCCGAGCCTGTTATCTTTAAAACCAAATCTGCAATTTCTCCTATTGTTGTTCCCACTCCGGTTCCTGCATTTATAACTTCACCTGTTGATCTGTCTTCCATGCCTGTCAATAAAAATCCCTGAACTAAATCTTTAACAAAGACCATATCTCGCACGGGGCTTAATGAACCTAATTTTATTTCTTTGGAAAATAGTGCCTGAGTGATAATCGTTGGTATTACTGCTCTCATTGACTGCCGGGGACCGAATGTATTAAAAGGTCTGAAAACACTTACCGGTAAATTGAAGGAAAGAAAATAACTTTCAGCAATTTTATCCGCTCCGATTTTTGTTGCGCTGTAAGGTGATTGACCTTGCAAAGAATGCTTCTCGTCAATCGGAGTATATATGGCAGTGCCGTACGTTTCTGAGGTGGAAGTTATAACAATTTTAGATAAGCTATTATTTCTGACTGCTTCCAGCATATTCATCGTTCCGTTTATATTGGCAGATACATATGCCGCAGGAGCAGAGTATGAATATGGAATCCCGATTAATGCAGCGAGGTGGAATATTAAATCAGAATTTTTTGTAAGAGTCTGCATCTGAAAAGCATCCGTTACATCTCCGAATTTAATATCTACTTTTGATAAAATTTCCTTTGGAACAAAACGAAGATTGCCAATATAAGATGATGCATTATAATGAACAAGTGCAGTTACATCTGCACCGTTCATTATTAACTCTTCAACTAGATGGCTGCCTATAAAACCTCCGGCACCGGATACAAAAACTTTTTTACCTTTATAGAATTCTTTTAGACCCATCAGGTAAATTTATACTCTGTAACATTCCACTGATTCCCGGATTAGAGAACTATGCATTATGTTTTTCTTCAGGCTTCTGGTTTTGATAATAGTAGTAATAGTTGTAATAATAACCGTATGAAGACTTGAAGTTAAAGTTATTCAATACAGCACCAAGCATGTTATGAGGATTAATAGAACTCAATCTAATGTAACTCTTAATAAATGCATCAAATGGTGTCTTATTTGCCTGAGCAACAAGAATAGTACCATCAGTCATATTAAACAAAATTTCCGCATCTGTAACAGTTATAAATGGAGGTGAGTCAAGAACAATAATATCATATTTTTCTCTCATATCAGATAGAAAATTTTTCATCTGAATTGATCCCAAAAGTTCTGATGGATTTGGCGGAATTGTACCGCTTGGTATGAACCACATATTTTCCTGTTGAGTCTTTTTTACTATATCTTCGAAAGCAACATTTTTAAATAAATAATCACTTAAGCCCGGATATCTGTCAGTACCGATCGCCGCGTGTGCCCTTGGTTTTCTCAAGTCACAGTCTACTAACAATACTTTTTTATTTGATTGTGCAAAAGTACCTGCTAAGTTCAATGCAACAACTGTTTTTCCTTCTGAAGGAATCGAACTTGTAATAAGAATAGTTTTAATGGGTTCTGATTCCAGCTTGGAAAATTCTACGCGGGTACGAAGAGCTTTGAATGACTCTGCAATGGGTGATTTTGGTTTTAAAGCAACCATAAATTCAGAGCCAGCAATTGACTTATCTGTCATTCCTTCAATATTAGGAATCCAAGAAAGAACACTCATACCTCTATTTTCTATTTGGTCCGGTGTTTTTATACTTCTATCAAGGAAGTTTCGTGTGAATGCAAATATTAAGCCTAAAGCTAAACCTATAAACAATCCTGAAATGATAATGATACTTTTCTTTGGTTTAACGGCGCCAAAATCATCGATACCCGGATCCAAAAGAATAGCATTACCAATTCTGGCTCTTTCGTTAATAGTAGCTTCCTGATATTTTTCTTCAAGTATTAAATACAATTTTTCTGATGAAGTTGCTTCTCTTTGAAGCTTTGCAAGCTCTATACTTTCTGACGGAAGCTTCGCAAAATCTCCTTCATATCTTTTTAAATAATTTGAAAGTGAAGATGATTTAGATTTCAACGACTGAACTTGTATGCTTGAATTAAGAATTTTTTCAGTGAGCAATCTTTTCTCTTCCGGAGTATTGGCAAGAACACCTGCTGATAATTCGGAAACTTTATCTTGAAGATTTCTTTTAAGCTCATTGATTCTTAAATTCGCGTCTTCAATAACTTTTTCTTTGACCGCGGGATCTTTTATTGTTGTGTTTTCAATGTCTCGTTTTACTTCATATTCTGCTATTTGACGCTGAAACTCTTCTATATATGATTTTGAAACCTGACCTTGAATATAATCATACAAATTCGGATCAATTTTTTTAAGTTCATTTCGTAAAGTGCCAAGACCGTTTTCCGATGCCCTTAACTCTATATCAGCTGCATTCTTCTCAGCATCATATTGAGAGATTATCCTGACAAGATTTTCTGCCTGAGCATCTAAAATTAGCAGCCCAGTTCTTTTCTGGAAATCCTCAAGCTTTGCTTCTGCAATATCAAGCTCGGCAAATTTCTTTTCTTTTTCTGCAGCAAGAAACTGCTTTACAGCAGTAATATCCTGCCTTGATAAATCTTTTAAATAATTTATATATGTATCAGTATATGCAAGTGTAATAAGTTGAGCCTCTTTAAATGAAGGACTTTCAACACTAATTTCAACCGCATCAAGTCCTTTTTTCTGTGCAATACCAACAATGCCTATTAACGCTTTTCTTAAATTTTCCTGACTAATAAAAGATATATCTCCTTTCTTAGATTTGCTTATAAGAAAAGAAAAATCAGTATAGTCAGTAACATGTTTCAAAGAGTCTAAAATTGAAGTTGCACCGACATCTCTAATATAAAAACTTTTTAACACTTCTATCTGATTCAGAATATATCTTTCAGTTCTATAATCTCCAAGTTCACCAAAAGGGTTTTCAAGAATACTTCCTTTTGGGTTATCAATCTTCAATATAGTTGTCGAACGATATATATTCTTTGCAAAGAACAAGTATGTGAAAGTGCAAAGTACAGAAACTGTAAAAATAAGCAGAATAGGAAGCATATTACTGCGAATCACATTTATATAAAATTTAAAATCATCACCCTGCTCTAGCTTAAATGATTCTAAAAATTCTTTATTCGCTTCAGAATTGCTGGTTTTTTTCTCCATAAACAGATGTTACATTTTAGATATTGAAATTAAAAATGGTGTAATACTCAAAGGAATTTTTCCAGATAATAATAAATTATTAGTGCTGTAGAACAAGTTATTACCACGTATAATATTAAAGTTCTTAACCAGTGTTTAGCCAGCTTTAATGTAAAATATCTTCCTTTCCATTGGCAGTTCTTGCAAAAAAATAATTTAAAGAAAAATAGTTTTGCTAATTTATCTTTAAAACCTTGTGAACGATATTTCTTTAAAGTACCTGTTGCACCGCAATTAACGCATTTAGAAAATTCCGGTCTGGATGTTTTTATTAATTTAAATTCCATAGGGATTAATAGTTTCTTGAAATCGTAAGGACCAATATCCCAAGTGAAATCAGAACTGATGATATAGATAAAATAAAGCTAAGGTTATCTCTAAAAAAATATCTGGGACTCCCGGGTATTAATACAATATCGCCTGAAATTAACACCGGATTATTTTTGGGCCGTGAATTAATTCTCTCACCCCATAAATAATCGTTATAGTTCAGATTAATTATCTGGCCTTCGGTAATTTTTAATGTGTCATTTTTGGGTCTGATAATTCTTACATCTTCAAGATTTGAGTCCTGAATTGGCCCGCCACCCAATGTTACTAAGTCTATAAAAGTTGTCCCTTTTGGTATCAAATACTTACCGGGATTTTTTACATAACCCCACAAGTTTACTTCTATATTCACTCTTTCCTTATCTGAATAGTTATAATAGTTCGCACCTGCAATCTTCAGCTCTTCGGGACCAATTTTGTCCTTTCCATCCTGTGCAAACAACTTTACAGTCAAAGAAAATACTAAGAAAGAAAATATTAAAAATTTTAATTTCATTTATTTTTTAGGTTAAAAATTGATAATTGTGGGTATAAAAAATATAAAAACAGGAATCTATGTCTCATAGGTTTCAAAAGAAATGCAAAAATAAATTAAATTGAATTTTAAAGTATGATTGAACTTAGTCTTGAAGCAATATAAGATATTTCTTCCTCGTTTAAGCCCGGAAACAACGGAAAAGCAATAGTGCACTTTTCTGCAATTAATGAATTTATACAATCAGTATCAATTAAATTGTACTTCTTTTTATAATAACTTTGATGAGAAACAGAATGTGTTCCCTGTCTGGTCATAATTCCTGCGTCTTCTAATTTTTGCATCAGATTATTTCGCATAGCAAAAATTTTCTCAAGATTATTTTTATTTATCTCTTCAGGAACAAACAAACATACATAAGACTGAAAACTATGAACGTAATCTTTTTCTGTAGCCCGTAGTTTTAAGAATTTAATATCCTTAAAATATTTATCGTACAACCCTGCAATTCTTTTTCTTTCCTCAAGCAAAAAATCGATTTTCTTCATTTGTGATACGCCTAATGCAGCGTGCATATCCGTCATTCTGAAATTATAACCTAAATTATCATAGTCTGAAAGCAGAAACGGTAAATCTTTTTTATCCGATGCTCCGTGATTTCTCAAACTTCTGCATAATGAATCTTTATCATTATCATTTGTGGTTATCATTCCGCCTTCACCCGTTGTAATTGATTTTCGTGGATGAAACGAAAAACATCCGTAATCTCCGAATGTTCCGCAGTGCCTTCCTTTGTAATATGAACCCAGCGCGCATGCAGC
>JBHEKU010000125.1:0-31693 GCA_041859205.1 Ignavibacteria bacterium
AATAAATACACAACAAAATTATTCTTTCAAAGATAATAGTTTGAACACGGGGAGATATAGCTATCGCCTGAAACAAATAGACTATAACGGTAATTTTGAGTATTACGAGTTATCTAATGAAGTTGCCATAGGGGTTCCTTCGAAATACTTGCTTGCTCAGAATTACCCGAACCCGTTTAATCCGACTACAAAAATTAACTATGATTTGCCATTCGATAGCAAAGTGCAGATTAAGATATTCGATATGACAGGAAGGGAAGTGTATCAGCTTGTAAATCAGGTACAGACTGCGGGGTATTACACATCACAGTTTAATGCATCAGTATTGGCGAGCGGAGTGTACTTCTATCAGATTAATGCGAAAGGCGGTAAGCAATCTTTTACAAAGACAATGAAAATGGTATTGGTGAAGTAAATTTGAAAAACAAATAAAATTAAAACAAGTTTAATTCAGGATGCTGAAGCTAATTTTATCATTGATGATATTTATCTTATAGCAGAGTTTGCTGATTTTGCAAAGCTAATTTTACATAAAATTGAGCATCAGTATTCTGTAAACTTGTCAGCAATTTGTTAGTACATTTACAATTTTTGTGGCGAATTTCTATTTCTTAGGTGAGTTAAAAGTTCATTTTATTTGTAAAAGATTTCTTTCACACTGAAAATACGGGTTCGAATCCCGTTGGGACCGCAGATAAAAAGCTTTAGCAGATAATAACAAAATTAGATGAAGTTGTTTTTAGACTCCCATATATTTTTTATACGGTAGGGTGAGAATAAATTTCAAAAAATCTGCTGGTAGAAATAAATTCAGTGTTTTGTTTCTTTTTCCTTATTTACAACTGTTAGATGAGAAAAATTTTCGTTGTATAATTTCATTTTATTATATGATAAAAGAAGCATAAGAGTCATCTCATGTTCTTTTATAGTTTCGTTACTCTTTACTGCAGTCAGCTTATTCATGGTTGTTGGAATTAAATTGATTAATTAGGTTAAAAAGTTCAATTACAACCGGATTTTTGTATTTCTGGTTAATTATTCATCCGTTGTACGCGCCTTTATTTCAATTCCCGTGCCAATTTATTTTGAGTGGTATACAGCATAATTTGTAATTTGAAGAGTAGGTCAGATGAAAATTGAGAAGAATATTGTAGAGTAGATAGAATGGATTCTCCCTTCTAAAAATAAGGGAGAATTAGTGAAGAATAAATTTATTAAAATTTTAACCTCTGATTTTAAACAAAAGACTAGACCAGCCGCCGCCATTGTAAACGTTCGTGAAGCCATTTTTTTTTAAAATCCTAACCGCTGAACCGCTCCTTATACCGGATGCGCAGCAAGCTATAACCGGTTTATCTCTGTCTATTTTTTCTAAGCTGCCGGGTAATGCATGCAGAGGTATATTTATTGAGTTTTTTATATGACCTGAATGATATTCTGTATCTATTCTGACATCAACTATCGTCGCTCCGTTTTTAACAAGTGTCTTGTAATCAGTTTTAGAGCCCAAGCCAAAAAGATTTTTAAAAAATCCCATTTAATAGTTCTAAGTTTTTTGGTGAATCGAACTTTGTGTGTGTAAGAAGTTAAATTATCGTTTCGGCATATTAAAGTCAGATAAAAAGAATTAACGATATGTTAAAAAGTATTTGAATAGTGATGAATTATTTATGATGCTAACAAGTATAGTCCAAATGGATTAGTTCCATTTTCAATCCTTTGCGCAATTGATTTCACATAAGCCTGTGGGTATATTAGAATATGACAATAATCATTATATTTTTTATATCGCATTGGTACCTCTCATTATTTTCACAGTCTTTTCTGCAGCATAGATATGCTTCTCACGGAGCATTTACAATGAACAGATTCTGGGAAAGATTTTTTTATATTTTCGCTTACATTACTCAGGGTTCTTCATATCTTAGCCCGCGCGCATACGCAGTAATGCACAGAATGCATCATGCTTATGCTGATACTCCTAAAGACCCGCATTCCCCTAAGAACAGTCCTAATTTTTTTAAAATGATGTGGCAGACAAAACTGGTTTATGCAGATATCATGGATTATAAATTCGATGTTGAAGAGCGGTTTACAAAAAATCTTCCGCAATGGCATTCGCTTGATATATGGGGGCAAACGTTAACAAACAGGTTAATGTTCTTCTGTTTGTACACAAGTGTCTATGTAATGTTTGCTCCATATTGGTGGCTGTATTTTCTGATACCCATTCATGTTTTTATGGGACCTGTTCACGGTGCTATTGTTAACTGGTGCGCGCATAAATACGGGCACAGAAATTTTGAAGTGAAGAATACATCTAAAAATTTTTTATATGTGGATTTTTTAATGCTCGGTGAAGATTATCACAACAATCACCATAAATTTCCATCCAGCGCAAACTTTGGAGTTAAATGGTATGAGATAGACCCTCTATACTATATAATGCTCGGCTTAGAATTTGTTGGAATAATCAAAATAAAAAACAAAGGGAAACACGTAGAAACTGAGTATTAATTATCCATACAATTTTTTATAAATGCAGTATTAATTAAAGACAAAATGAAAACAATCAGAATAGTTAAATCAATAGCAGTATTGATGTTAATGTTCGTAACAACTTTTTTATCGGTATCGTTTGATATTCAGGCTCAGGAAAAAGCTAACGGAAACATTACACCGCAGGTTTACAGCAGACCAGTTGATAATAATGCAAGATATTTATCCCAGTCAACACCGGGTCAGATGGTACCGGGAAAGGTTTACGGAGTTTCAGTTACAATGAAGAACTCAGGAAGTAAAGTATGGCAGAAAGGAAGTTATTCCTTGAAGCTTATGAATGTAACTGAATCCTTAGAAAGAACATGGGCAGTAAGCAATGTTGATATAAACTCAAATGTTAATCCGGGTGAAGATGTTGTATTTAATTTCTCCTTAACTGCTCCTATGGTTGAAGGTGATTACAATATTCAGTGGCAGATGGCAGAAGGAAATGCATTCTTCGGCGAGCCTTCAGCAAATGTTCCTGTTAATGTAACAGGCAATACTCCTGTAAAGACAGATTCTGACATGATAGAAAACAATGCAGGTTTTGTACATCAGAATGTACCGGCTGAAATGGATACAAAACAGACTTACGATGTAATAGTAATAATGAAGAATAACGGAACGACAACCTGGAAAACAGGTGAGTTCAAATTAAAAGTTGCAACTAAAGGCGGAGATAATACAGTTGTTGCTCCGTGGGAAGTTGCTAACGTAGAGCTTTCAAGTGATGTTTATGCTAACTCGGAAGTGACATTTAACTTCAAAGTTACCGCTCCTGAAAACGACGGGAATTATAATTTCCAGTGTCAGATGGTAAAAAGCGGAGTTTACTTCGGTGAGCCTTCTACAAATGTAATTGTTAAAGTTGACTAAAATTATTTAATAAAGAAATAAGTAAAAGTTGGGGTTTCATAAGCTCTTGTATCTGTAATTTTGAGGTACAAGAGTTTTTTTTTGATTACAATTAAACATTTTTTTAGTTTAAATTTCATTAAACTATTAATTAAATATATTTGTAAACGCATATTATTACATGAAGACCACTATAACAGCTTTAACTTTAGCTATTTTAATTTTTACTTCCGGTTATATAAGCTCAAACTCTAAATCCGATAATAACCTAAATACTGCCTTAGTAAGAGATACAATTATAAATCCTGATGTAAAAGTTTTTAGAAATGTAGCCATTTATGAATTTTTTAATTCTAATTCTTTAAGCAGTGTAGACTTGTATAATGGTCTAACAGTTGAGGCAAATGTTGCTCTAAGAGATGTTGAACTTGCAGATTCAACGGGTCTTGGTCGGGATAGATTTTATATAAGGTCAGGTGATGGTACAATAGATCCACGAAGTAATCCTATCGGTCAGGAGACAAGGTTCGTTCCTCAATTTATCCAAAGAGGTATAAATTATTCACAGGCACAATTCGATTCAATACAAAAAATAGATGTTGGTCATGTTGACCCTTTAGTTTCATTTGATTTTTTTAGATGGAGTACTTATTCATTGGGCAGGAGTTTTGTTAACTCCGATATAAGAGTGTATGGATTTTGGCTGAAGGGAAAGAAAATCAGCTTAGGATTACCTTATGAAGTCTATGGTCTGATGTATTTAAAGTCTATTGAGACAGTAACTATAGGGGGCAATCCTACATATAAACTTACACTGGACATAAAAATAAATACTCGCGGTGAGAATGATTTCAGAGAGACAATAGTCGGTGTACAGCCTATTAGTTCGGAAGCAGTATCTGAATATTCTCTGCATCAAAACTATCCGAATCCATTTAATCCTGCAACAAAAATACGATTTGAATTACCTCAAAGCGGTTTCACAAAATTAACTATCTTTGACTCAAACGGCAGAGAAATTGATTTTCTTATTAAGGAACAATTGATTGCAGGAACTTATGAGTTAAACTGGGATGCTTCGAAATTTCCAACCGGGATATATTTTTACAAACTTGAAGTAAATGGCTTTGTTCAGACAAGAAAAATGCTGCTAGTAAAATAAGCTCTTTAGTATTTAAACAACCCATGATCATTCACAACCATTGTCATACGTTTACTTGCAGCTTCTTCATGATATAACTCATTGCATTTAGGGCAGAGCTCTATTTCATTTGGGAAGTGAATAGTTATCAGAACTTTGGCATTTTTATCGGTTGGATATTCTGCGCATTCTTTTTTCCAGTGCCATAAAGAATCTTTACTTTGTACAAAAGGACTTAAATGATGTTTCATTTGATTCTAATTTTTAAATTTAGTTTGAAGTTCAAAAATACATTTTACAATTCGTATGCCAATTTCCAATTTAAAAAATGATTAGTTTTCAGCAAATATAAAACTATAGTATGTCTTTTAAGACAAATTTAGTCATAGTCTGACACAACCCACTCAGTACTACTACTTACTTAAATTTGTTGGGATTTAAGAACATTTTTCTCCCTTTTTTTTGTCGTCAAATAAGACTAATTTAGTCCAACATAACAAACGACTAAGAATAAGTGATAAAACTTTCGAAAAAGATGGAATATGCCTTGATGGCTCTGAAGCATTTTGCTGCAGCAGATAACGGAATTGTAACTGCTAAGGAAATTTCCGAGCGGTACAAAATTCCTTATGAGCTGCTTTCAAAAATCCTTCAGAAACTGAAACGCGACAATGTGCTTACCTCTATTCAGGGGACTAAGGGCGGCTACCAGCTGAATAAAAAGCCGGAGCAAATCGATATGTATTTTTTAATGAATGCAGTAGATGGCGATATGGGACTTACGGAATGCCAGTGCAATCATAACACAGGCGGTAAATGTACTCTGAACGATAACTGCACAATAAAAGAACCTGTATCTCAAATGCAAAGAGAGATTGAAGAACTTTTTAAAAGAAAAACAATTTTAGATTTCGTATAAAAATTTTTAACAATAAAAAACAACAGGAGAAAATTTAAATGAATTTCCCGATTTACATGGACCACAATGCTACTACTCCGATGGATCCCAGAGTTTTAGAAGCGATGATGCCTTACTTCACAAAAGTATATGGTAATGCAGCAAGCAGAAGCCATCAATACGGATGGGAAGCTGAAGAAGCAGTTGAAAAAGCAAGACAACAAATAGCTGACTTAATCGGCTGCACAACTAAAGAAATCGTTTTCACAAGCGGCGCAACTGAATCAGATAATCTTGCCTTAATGGGTATTGCTGAAATGTATGCATCAAAAGGAAATCATATAATTACTCTTCCTACAGAACACAAAGCAATTATCGATACATGCAAATATCTTGAAAGACACGGAAAAGAAGTCACATATTTAAGCGTTGATGAATTCGGAATGGTTGACCTTGATGCTTTAAGAAATGCAATTAAAGATACTACAATTTTAGTTTCTATAATGATGGCTAATAATGAGATTGGAACGATTCAGCCCGTTGCTGAGATTGGAAAGATCTGCAGAGAGAAAGGTGTTATTTTCCACACTGATGCAACTCAGGGTGTCGGAAAAATTCCTGTTGATGTTAACGCAATGAACATTGATTTAATGAGCTTTACTGCTCATAAAATGTACGGACCTAAAGGTGTCGGAGCATTATATGTAAGAAAGAAAAGCCCGAGAGTAAAACTCTCCGAGCAAATGCACGGCGGCGGACATGAAAGAGGAATGAGAAGCGGAACATTAAACGTTCCCGGTATTGTTGGATTCGGAAAAGCTTGTGAAATCTCCAAGAACGAAATGGAAGAAGAATCCAAAAGATTAATTTACTTGAGAGACAAAATGATTAACACATTTTTATCGAGAGTGAAATACAGTTACCTTAACGGGCATCCGACAGAAAGACTCCCGCACAATGTAAACGTAAGTTTTGAATACGTTGAAGGTGAAGGCTTAATGATGGGTATTAAAGATTTAGCAGTATCATCAGGAAGCGCATGTACATCGGCAACTCTTGAACCGTCATATGTGTTAAAAGCCTTAGGTAGAGGTGACGAGCTTGCTCACTCATCTATAAGATACGGGCTCGGAAGATTTACGACTGAAGAGGAAGTTGACTTTGCAATTGAACAGACAATTGACTCGGTTAATCACTTACGCGAACTTTCACCATTATGGGAAATGTTTAATGAAGGTATTGATTTAAAATCAGTTCAATGGGCAGCACATTAATTTTATAAATAAAATAAATTTTAAAATAATAGTAATACTAAATTAGGAGATTTAAAAAATGGCTTATTCAGATAAAGTAGTTGACCATTACAGCAATCCGAGAAACGTTGGAAGCTTTGATAAGAACGACCCTTCAGTCGGTACCGGTTTAGTCGGCGCTCCTGAGTGCGGTGACGTTATGAAATTACAGATCAAAGTTAACGAGGCAGGAATTGTTGAAGATGCAAAATTTAAAACATACGGATGCGGAAGCGCTATTGCTTCATCTTCACTTGCAACCGAATGGCTTAAAGGCAAAACACTTGACGAAGCATACAATATCAAGAACACTGAGATTGTTGCTGAGTTAAATCTTCCGCCTGTAAAAATTCACTGTTCAGTATTGGCAGAAGATGCTATTAAAATGGCAATCGAAGATTATAAAAAGAAAAAAGATGTGCCTTCTGAAAAAGAAGCTGCAACTGCTTAATTCTATTTATTAAATTAGTACAAAAAATTAAAACTAAATAATTTTTAACAATGGCAGAAACGATAGAAGTAAAACCCGAATTTATTCCAGGGGTCAGTGAAGAGATTAATATTACAGATAAAGCGATAGCTGAAGTAAAAAAGATAATGGATGAGAACAGCATTCCGGGCGAGTACGGCTTAAGAGTCGGTATCAAGGGCGGCGGCTGTTCAGGGCTTACATATACTTTGGGATTTGACGGAGAAGAGCGCCCCGGCGATAATATAATCGAGAAAGACGGAGTAAAAGTTTATATAGACATGAAGAGCAATTTATATCTATCCGGAACAGAACTGGATTTCACAGACGGTTTGAATGGCAGAGGGTTTGTATTCAACAATCCTAATGCAAAAAGAACCTGCGGATGCGGAAGCTCCTTCGGCGTATAATTTTATATTCTGATTTTTAAAATATTGTTTTAGAACCTGATGAGACCGCGGCAGCGGATTATCAGGTTTTATATTTTATAATGATTTATTTTTTGTAGAGACGCAATACTTTGCGTCTTACAATAATTTTTGAGAGACACAATGTATTGTGTCTCTACTTTATTAAAATGATTAATTATTTTCAGGTTTTAGGAATACCAAAAAAATTATCGATAGATACGACAGGGCTTGAAAAAATTTATCACGATTTAAGCAAAAAAAATCATCCGGATTTTTTTCTTAATCAGGGCGAAGATAAATATTTAGATGCGCTCGAAACCTCTTCTCAGATAAATCAGGGCTACAAAATTTTGAAAGATCCGCTTGCGAGAATAAATTATATTCTTGCACTCGATGCTCCGCAGTTATTAGCGGAAAAGGATAATTCCGTTGCACCGGATTTACTTATGAAAGTTATGGAAATACAGGAAACTATTGAAAGCTATCACGATGCAGATGAAAGAGAGAAAGAGGCAATTGTAAACGAGCTTGCGGAGATAAAAGAAGATTTGAACGAAGACGTGAATAGTATTCTGAATGATATAAATGAGATGTTTAAAAAATATGATGAAGCATCTGAGAATAATGAAGATACAATTGAACCGTTAATGAAGATGAAAACACTTTTACATAAAAGAAATTATATTAATACTTTAATACACACAATCGATGCTGAAGTTTTTGGCGGCGAGAAAATAAAACATTAGAAACAAAATATTAACAATTAAACACCAGTACATTTGCTGCAGATAGAGATACCAAAAGAACTCAAGAAAAAAAATGACGTTATCGTAGGCATTGACCTGGGCACGACTAACTCACTTATTGCATACGTTAAAGACGGTACTCCGAAAATTATTGCGAATGAAGGTGAAGATAAACTCGTACCTTCTGTGATATATATTGATAACGATAAAAATATTCTAATCGGAAGCGAAGCAAAGAAGCATCTTGTAACAGATACCGATAAAACTATTTACTCTGTAAAAAGATTAATGGGGAAATCCTATGAAGATATTCAGGGAGATTCTCATTTGGTTTCTTATAATATCAGTGAAAAGGCAAAAGAAGGATTGGTCAGATTAACATTAGCAGAAAAAGATTACAGTCCTATAGAGTTATCATCTTTCATCTTAGCAGAATTAAAAGAGCGCGCTGAAAAATACTTCGGTCACGATATTAAAAAGTGCGTGATAACTGTTCCTGCTTATTTTAATGATGCGCAGAGACAGGCAACAAAAGATGCAGGAAAAATTGCGGGGCTTGATGTACTTCGAATAATAAACGAACCTACAGCAGCAGCATTAGCTTACGGCTTGGATAAAAATGTAAGCGGTTCATCAGAAAAAATAATTGCCGTATATGATTTAGGCGGCGGAACATTTGATATTTCGATTTTAAAATTGAAAGACGGAATATTTGAAGTTCTTGCTACTCATGGCGATACATACTTAGGAGGTGATGATTTTGATAAAGCCTTAATGAACTATTTAAGGGATTATTTTATAAAAGATTCCAACACTAAGTTATCTAAGTCAGATTTAAGCAAACTCAGAGAAATAGCAGAAGATACTAAAAAGAAATTAACTGATGTAAATGAAGTTGAAATTAATGCAGAATTACCTGATTCGAAATTTAAATTAAATAAAAAAGTTACGCTTGAAGTATTTGAATCGCTTATAAAACCGATTGTAGATAAAACTGAAATAGCATGTAAAGCAGCTATAAAAGATTCTAAAGTTGATTTAAAAAATATACACACAGTTGTAATGGTTGGCGGCTCTACAAGAGTCCCGCTTGTTATTAAAACTGTTGAGCAGATTTTCGGCAAGCAGCCATTCAATAATATTGACCCTGATGATGTAGTTGCGCTTGGCGCAGCAGTTCAGGCAGATATTCTTGCAGGAAACAGAAAAGATATTTTGCTTCTTGATGTAAATCCGTTGTCATTAGGAATAGAAACCATTGGCGGAGTAATGAGTGTTCTTATTCCCCGCAACACAACTATTCCTACTCAGCAAAAAGAAACTTACACAACTTTTATGGATAACCAGACGGGAGTTGTTGTAAATGTTTACCAGGGTGAACGGGAATTTGTAAAAGATAACCGCTCGCTGGCACAGTTTATTTTAAAAGGAATAGTACCTCAACCTGCAGGAATGCCTAAGATAGAGGTCAGCTTTATAATTGATACTGACGGAATTTTAAGAGTAAGAGCCAAAGACTTAAAGACACAAAAAGAACAGGAGATTGAAGTAAAACCATCTTATGGATTAAATGATAATGAGATAGAAGAAATGATTGTAGAAGGATTGAAAAATGCCCGCTCCGATATGAAAGAAAGAACTTTTATAGAAACAAAGACAGATGCAGAGAGACTGATACATGCAGTAGAGAAAGTATTGGAGACCAGAAAAGAATCTATTACTAAAGAAGAAAACGAAATGATAGCTTCAATGTTAACTGATTTGAAGGCTGCCATCGATGCAAAGAACACTGAAATGATAAAGCAGTTACAGGATAAGCTGGACGAGGAAACAACTCCACTGGCTCAGAGAATTATGGATGACTCCATAAATAATGCTCTGAAAGATAAATCTTTAATGGAGCTGTAAAAAGTTTGACTTACTTTGCGGTGCGCTTGGGCCTGGGCGTATCACGCAAAGGATTTTTTTAAGTTTAAAAACAATTTTTAATTAAATATATTCATTAATTCTATTAAAAGGAGAATAAAATGTCATACGAATGGAAATTCAATAAAAGACCTTACTCAGATGAAGAAGCAAAAACCTTATTGAAGGATGTTATGTCGCCTGAAACAACTGACTGGCACTATAACACCCACCACAAAGGTTATGTTACAGCATTAAACAACATCGAAAAAGGTTTAGAAACTGCTGATAAAGCCGCAGCGAACGGAAACTTCAGCCAGTTTGGCGAAATGAAAAGAAGATTTACATGGAACCATGCAGGCACATTAATGCATGATATCTATTGGGATAATCTTGGCGGCGACGGAAATATAGATAGCGCACCGGAAATTAAAAAAGCTATTGAAGACAGCTTCGGAAGCTTTGATAACTGGAAAGCAGATTTCAAAGCAGCTTGTATGTCAGCCAAACTTTCCGGCTGGGGAGTATTAGTTGCCGACCAGCTTTACAGCGGAAGATTATTAAATATCACAACTGATGAACATCATTACGGAGCAATCTGGGGCGGTATTCCGCTTGTAGCTTGCGACGTTTTCGAACACGCTTACTATCATAAAGATGGTCCGGGCCGAGCAAAATACATTGATAATTTTATCAATGGATTGCATTGGGGAAGAATCAACGACAGATTCAAAAAATTTGTAAAGTAATATTTTTTTTAATTTGACCACGATTAAAATTGATTTCTAATATTAAAAAATACTTCTCGCTATTAATATTAGTCTGTTCTTTTTCAGGTATGGTTTTATTTCAATCCTGTAAAAAAGCCGATGATGTTAAGCCGCCGGTAACGAATTCCAGCAAAGATTTTCAATGGAAGGAAAAGCTCAGCGTAGCTGATATTCCCGATATGCCACTCAAAGGGTTTCTGAAAGGCAAGGAATTGAAAATTGATTATGTGAATTTTGAAAATTGGAGAGGCAGCGGGGATAACGTGTTTAATTTCGGAGATAAAAAGCCGAATCAGCCATGCGGTTATGTTGAAAACGATAATGCTGTTCAGCTGCTGAGAAAGTCGGGAGAAATTCCGAAAGGTGAATTTGTTAAAACATCTTTTGATGCAAACATGGACGGCTATGTTGCCGATTATCACTTCACTGAAAAAGATAACATGAAAAAAATCTCTGTTCCGTGGAACTGCGCTTTATTCATAGAAGAAATGACTGATGACGTTGTAAAAGGGAAGATTGCAATTTGTTTCAAAGACGATTCAAAAAGCTGGATCGCAGGTAAGTTTGAAGCAGTCAGATGTTCCAATTAGAATTCAGAATTTATTAATTAAACCATAACAATGAAAAAATTAATTTTAACTCTTTTCGCATTTTCTCTTATCACTGCAGTGGGCTGCAAAGTTGATGTAAAGACAGGCGATGATGCTAACAATGATAAAAAGACTGAGACAGGAAAAGAGCAGACAAATTCTAATGATACAAAATCATCGGGTGAAGCTCCGAAAGATAACGGTAATTCGGGCTCAAACGATTTAGGGCTGACTTCAGGTATACCGGGCAATTATCCTTCCGACGTTCCTCAACCTAAAGACAGCAAATGTCTTGGTTCGCTGAACAGTTCTGAAGGAACAGTTGTAACATTTGAATCAACACAAAGCGTAAAAGATATTCTTGAATATTATAAAGCAGAAATGAAAAAGAACGGCTATGAAGTAGGTGAAGGCGGAGAAGTTTTAATGAGCGATAAAGGCGGAATTGTCGGGTGGAAAAAAGGCGCAAAAGAAGTAGGATTGATGTTAGGTGTAAACGACGATAAAAAAAATACATCTATAGTCATAACTTATAAATAATTTAAAAAGAATATGAAAAAATTATTTTTTGTATTTCTGTTTGTACTTTCTGCTACTGCTGCTTACAGTCAGGAGCTTTCATTTTCTTATCCGAAAGATTTAGCTGTTCCTCCGTCATCGGAATATATTAAAACAGAAACAACTGATCTTGGCACCATATATTATTTTGAATCATCTCTTGCTCCTAAGGATTTTTATGAAGCCTTTAAATTGGAGATGGAAAAGAAAAAATATACATCGAATGTCAACGCAGACTTGCTTGTATCTGATGCAGGTGGGATGGTTAATTGGGAAAAAGATACAACTAAGGTAGTATTGCTTCTGGGTATAAATGATGCGAATAAAAAGACATTAATATCTATTTCATATAAATAAATTATGCCAAAAGTTACATTTTTACCGGATAACAAAACCTTTGAAGGAAAAGCCGGCGAGTCATTATTAGATATCGCATTAGAGAACGATATAGATTTACAGCACAATTGCGGCGGTGTTTGCGCATGCTCCACCTGTCACGTCATTGTAAAAAAAGGAATGAGTAACTTCGATGAAGTTTCAGATGATGAAGCAGACCAGCTTGATGAAGCTGAAGGATTGACACTTGATTCACGTCTTGGCTGCCAATGCAAAATATTATTGCAGGAAGGCGAAGACATTGTTGTTGAAATCCCTATGATAAATGAACAGATAAGATATTTCTTCCACGAAGGAAAACCAACTAATACTGTTTCTCATTAATTTTAATTCAAGATAATTTATGGTTGATAAATTTAAATGGGAAGATACTGAAGATATTGGAATTGCTCTCTATGAAAAAATGCCTGATACCGATCCTTTGCAGATAAGATACACAGATTTACTTGAATGGATAAAGGGTCTTGAAAATTTTGATGATGACATTTCCAAATCGAATGAATCAAGGCTTGAAGCAATTCAGATGGCATGGTACGAAGAGTGGAAAGAAAATCAATAACGCAAATTTTATAATCAGCACAATTTTTTGAATTTAAGTTTTATATTAACTTCCGCAATTTTTTGTTGTGGAAGTTTTTTTTTATGCCTGAACAAACTATAAAAATACCGCTATTCCCTTTGATCCTTGTGCTCTTTCCGCAGTCAAAGCTGCCGCTTCACATTTTTGAAGAAAGGTATAAGAACATGATAACAATGTGCATGCAGGAAAGCAGGCCGTTCGGAATAAATCTGATGTCGAATAACAATATCAGCTCAATAGGCTCTACGGCAGAAGTTGTAAATAAGTTTAATGTTCTGCCTAACGGAGAAATGGATATTGTGATAAAAGGCAAAGCCAGATACGAATTAAAAAACTATAATTTATCAACCGAAGGATATTTCATAGGAGATGTAATTTATCTTGAGGATGAGACAGGATACGACAGAGATGATTTTAATAAAGCAGTTGAGTGCTATAATAAAATAATTGACGCTGCATATAAAGGAACAATAGAAAAAGTAAATGCAACTGATTTAAAATGGATAGACGGCTCGGAATCAGTTTCATTTTTCATGGCGCAAAAATGCGGGCTGAATCTACTCGAGAGACAGCAAATGCTTGAAATAGATAAGGAGCAGGACAGGTTAACTTATCTGTTAAAATATTTTGATGAAGTTATGCCTAAGATTGTTGAGGCAGACAGAATATCACAAATAATTCAGAGCGATGGCTACCTTCAATAAAGATGATGTAAAAAAAATAATTGTAAGCCGCACTGATAATCTTGGAGATGTAATTCTTACACTACCGTTAATAACACAAATCAAAAAAAACTTTCCAAAAGCTTCAATAACATTTCTTATTAAAAAATATGTACACGATTTGATAAAAAATTATCCGGGAATTGATGAGTTTGCATTTATTGATGACATGAAAGAATCATTAAAGTTAAGAAAGTATTTTAAGCAGGAAAAATTTGATTTAATTTTCAATGTATATCCCAGATTTGAAATAGTTCTTGCTGCATTCCTAACAGGAATAAAAATAAGAGTGGGAACAGGCTACAGATGGTATTCATTTCTATTTAATAGAAGAAATCACGAACACAGAAAGACTGCTGAAAAGCATGAAGCAGTATATAATCTGAATTTATTAAAAACAGTACTTCATAGTAAAGAAGATTTACCGGTTGAGTTTAATTTTCAGGTAAGCGAAGCAGAGATAAAAAACTTGAATGATAAGCTTACGAAAAAATCTTTTGATTTAAATTCAGATTTTATAATAATCCACATTCCCAGCAAAGGATCCGCAGCAAAACTCCCTAACGAAAAATTCATTGACTATATAAACGCTTTTAACTCTGAATTTACAAATGTAAAAGTTATTTTTACGGGAGTAGAAGAAGAAAGAAATGAAATTGAATCTGTTCTAAAGCAAATAAATGATAAAAGTAATTTAATAAATTTATGCGGTGAACTTTCTTTGTCAGAGTTAAAAACACTGATAAGCAAAAGTAAATTATTTATTTCAAATTCTACCGGACCGATTCATATAGCAGGTGCATTAAATAAAAATATAATTGGTTTTTATCCACATCATCTTCCTGCCAGCAAAACAAGATGGCAGCCGTTGAGTAAAAACTCAATTATTTTAGAACCGGAAACAAGTGACGATATGGCAACTATTAAAACAGAAACTATTATGAAAGCCACGAGAAATCTTTTAAAAACATGAAACTATTTCTTATAATGCCAAGTTTAAGATATTAAATATAATATATGAAAAATAAGACAATTTTAACATTTTTACTGATCTTTACAGCTTTAACTGCAACCTTTACAGGAGCTTTTGCGCAGGATACGACTTTAAGAACTGTTCCAAATAATGCCTTTAAGCAGGGTGAAAAATTAACATTCGAAATTAATTACGGATTCATTACGGCAGGTACTGCGGAAATGCTGATAGCTCCTAATCTTGTTACAATTAATGCCCGACCTGTTTATGATATTACTTTCACAGTAAATTCTTCTTCAGCATTTGGTTCTGTTTATAAAGTAAACGATTTTTATAAATGCTATTTGGACCAGCAGGGATTATTTCCATGGAGATTCGAGCAGCACATTAAAGAAGGAAATTATACAAGAGATTTTGAAGCTTTGTTTGATCAGGTTTATGGAAAAGTGAAAACTTATACAGGCGAGAAAGATCCGAAAAAATTTGAAGGGGAGTTTGATATTCCGAAATATGTAAACGATGGTATCAGCGCGTTTTATTATGCAAGAACACTCGACTTTTCCAATATGAAAAATAATGACGTGATTCACTTGCAGAATTTTTATAATGACAAAACTTATCCTTTAGATATAAAATATCTTGGTAAGGAAACGATAGAAGTTGCAGCAGGTGAATTCAGATGTATAAAGCTTCAGCCGTTCTTTATAGAGGGCGGATTGTTTAAAAGTGAAGGAGATATAACTGTATGGCTCACAGATGATGACAGAAAAATGCCTGTGAAGGTAAGTTCGAAAATTATTATCGGTTCAGTTGATGTAGACTTAGTTGAGTATTCAGGTCTTGCAGGACAGTTAAAATCTAAGCAATAATTTTTTTGAAATGAATTGAAATGAAAATTTCAGAATTATTTTATACAATACAAGGTGAAGGAAAGAGGGCAGGGAAGCCCTCTTTTTTTATTCGCACAAATCACTGCAATTTACGCTGTCAATTTGCCGGAGGTAACTTGTGTGATACGGCATATACAAGCTGGCATCCAGATGATGAAAAAAATATAGGTGATATTGAAATAGAAAAAATAATAAGTGAATACCTTCAGCATAATTGTATTGATGTAGTTATTACCGGAGGTGAGCCGACTATGTTTGCCGATGATTTAACGAATCTTTGCATTGAGCTGAAAAGAATAAATCCCGAGTGTGTAATAACGATTGAAACAAACGGAACTTACATAGGGAAATTTAATGAATATATAGATTTAGCCAGCATCAGTCCAAAGTTAAAATCATCAACTCCGTTTGGCACTCAGTATGAAAAACTTCATACCAATAACAGAACTAATATTGAAAGTTTTAAAAAATATAATGAGGTGAGAAACGAAAGTAAGATAGATATTCAATGGAAATTTGTTGTAACAAGTGAAGATGATTTGAACGAAATATTAGATTTGCAAAAAGAAGTAGGTTTTAAAAACTCAGATGTTTATCTAATGCCTGAAGGAATTACAGAGGAAGAATTAGCTGCAAAACGATTAGAAATAATTGAGCTTTGTAAAAAATATCAGTTCAACTACACAGATAGATTGCACGTAATAATATGGGGTAACAAAAGGGGAGTGTAATTAAAAAGAGCTTAAAAATTTATTTTTAAGCTTAGTGAACTTAAGTCAGTAGAAACAGATGTATTTTTTAGAACAGGAGTTTTAGAGCCGGATAAAAAATTATTAATAACATTCACGCCAATCAATCCGCCAATTGCTACAAATTCATTTATACCTTTTCCTTTTTCATCTGAGTAATCTTCATTGAATACATTGCTCTTTAACTTTATAATTTCCTTTCGCAAAGAATACATAAGCACTGAGCTGCCTGTTCCTATCAATGCTCCCTTCAGCACATCGCTGGGATAATGCACTCCTAAATAAACCCTTCCATAGGAAACTAAAAGCGCATAAGTATATAAGCCTGCAATCATGAACGGCTTATCATTATATCTTAAACTTAATGAAGTTGCCATTGAAAAAGCTGTGGCTGAATGAATTGAAGGGAAAGAATATCTATCGGTAGGGGAGTTTGCCAGATCATACTGAATGTATTTCCATGAAACATTGGGACGGTCTCTTTGTATCACTCTCTTCATCAGATAGCTGAATCCGACTGTAAGCGCTTCAGAACTGCCCATTATTATAGCGGAGTTTTCATCGTATTTATTATCATTAGCTCTTGAGATAGCGAACAAACCCAAAGGTGCTGCTATAGCGTTCGGCATTACTGATTTATCAGAGATGGAAATAAAGTTATTTAGAAATACTGACCGGTGATTATTTATAGAATGGAATAATTTAACATCAATATTCTCTGAGCTTTCAGAATCTGAAGCCCCGACCTGTGCATGTGCCGGGGCGAAAACCAATAATAATATTAATAATATATAAGACTTCATTAAAATAGATTATTATGTATAACCTAAATTTTTGCTAATGCGTTCTTAATTGCTTCGATTAAATCATCCTTGTCTTCTATGCCTACGGAAAGTCTAACAAGTCCATCGCTGAGTCCAATTTTTTCTCTTAACTCCTTCGGAATGCTTCCGTGAGTCATAGATACGGGATGACAAACGAGTGATTCGACGCCGCCAAGTGATTCTGCAATCTGAAAAATATCCAGAGAGTTACAGAATGCCTGAGCTGTTTCGTAGCTGCCAAGTTCCAGAGAAATAATTCCGCTGAAGCCTCTCATCTGTTTCTTTGCAAGTTCATGCTGCGGATGCGATGGAAGTCCCGGGTAAATTACATTCTTAATTTTTTTATCACTCTTTAAGAATTCACATATCGCCAGAGCATTTTCATTGTGTGCTTTCATTCTTACTGCAAGTGTTTTTGTAGAACGGAGCACAAGCCAGCAATCGAACGGAGAAGGAACTGCGCCTATGGAGTTTTGCAAAAACTTAAATCTCTCTGCAAGTTTTTCATCAGAAGTAATCAGACATCCGCCTATAACATCGCTGTGTCCGTTAATATATTTTGTTGAGCTGTGAGTAACAACTGTGATACCGAAATCTAAAGGATTCTGGAAGTAAGGACTCATGAAAGTATTATCAACACAAGTGATAATATTTTTTGAGCTTGCAAGTTTTGCAAGTGCATCCAAGTCAGTTAATCTAAGCATAGGATTTGTCGGCGTCTCAATGAAAATCATTTTCGTATTTTCTTTTATAGCGGCGCTAGTTTCATTTACATCTGATGTATCTACATAGGTGAAATCAAGTCCGTAGCCTCTTATTACCTGTTCAAACAATCTGTATGTTCCGCCGTAAGTATTGTTAGTTACGATTATGTGGTCACCCGGTTTGAAGGTTGTAATCAAACATTGTATTGCGCCCATGCCCGATGAAAAACAAAATCCATACTTACCGTTTTCAAGAGCTGCCAGGTTTGCTTCAAGCGCCTGTCTTGTCGGATTTATTGTTCTTCCGTAATCATATCCTTTGGTTTCTCCTAACTTTTCATTTGAGTAAGTTGAAGTTTGAAATATAGGAGTAATAACAGCTCCTGTAACATCTTCGGGATGCTGCCCTGCGTGTATCGCTTTTGTTGCGAATTTAGATGAAGTTGTTTTCAAAATTTTTATTTGTTCAGTTAAGAATTTCAGTTAATCAATTATACGAATTCAAGTACATCGTAGTTTGTAATAATACCGGCAATTTTTCCGTACTCTGATACAAGGACTGCAGGGTTCTTCTTCAATTGCTCAATTGCTTTTTCAACATTTTCGCTTATTTCAAGAATCGGTGGTTTAGCATCCATTACATCTTTTACATTTTTGCTGGCGCTGTTTCTATCCTTCATTAAGTCGTTCAGTAATTTCTGCTCGTTCAATGAGCCGATACATTTTTCACCGTCAAAGACCGGAATAGTTGTTAAGTTGTATTGGTTTGTTAAGTACAATGCATCAGAAACTGTCTGGTCAGAACTTACTGTAACAAGCTCAGGTGTATCCTTGGCACCTTTAGTATGGAAAATTGTACCAACCGTAACCATATCTTTATCAAGCAATCTCTTTTCTCTCATCCATTCATCTGAGTGATACTTGCTAAGATATCTTTCGCCGGTATCGCAGACGATAAATACAACGACAGCATTTTCATCTAAATCTTTTGCTATATCAAGAGCAACTTTTGCAATTGTTCCTGTAGATGAACCACAGAATATGCCTTCAACACTTGAAAGCTTTCTGCACATCTTTACGGAATCTATATCACTGACATTTATAATTTCATCTAGCAAAGATACATCAACATTTTCAGGAATAATATCCTGACCAATTCCTTCAACCAAGTAAGGAACTCCTTCAGGTGTCTGACCTGTTGCTTTGTATGTCTTAAAAATTGAACCGTATGGGTCAGCGCCAATAACTTTTATATTTGGATTCATTTCCTTTAAATATCTTGCAGTACCTATAATCGTTCCACCGGTTCCTATACCTGCTACAAAGTGTGTAATTTTTCCCTCGGTAGCTTCCCATATTTCAGGTCCTGTTGTTCTGTAGTGAGCATCGGGGTTAGCAGGATTTCCGTATTGATAAGAAAAAATTGAATTAGGAATTTCTCTGTTTAATCTTTTTGCAGTTTCAACATAATGTTCAGGTGTTCCGGGTTTTGCAGAGAGAGGTTTTATTATTACTTCGGCTCCAAGCGCTTTCAGGTAATTTTTCTTTTCAGTTGAAGCTTTTTCAGTTGTAACAAAAATACATTTGTAACCTTTTTGATTTGCTGCAAGCGCTAAACCGATACCTGTATTGCCGCTTGTTGCTTCGATTATAGTACCGCCGGGTTTTAATGTCCCGTCTTTTTCAGCAGCTTCAATCATTGAGATTCCAATTCTATCCTTTACGCTTCCGCCGGGATTCATTGATTCCATCTTTGCAAGTACCGTAGCTTTGTATCCGTCAGTAAGTTTATTAATTTTTACAAGCGGTGTGTTTCCGATTAAGTCCAGTATGTTATTATAATATTTCATAGCCACAAAAAATTTTAAATTTTAAAAATATTTATTTGTCCTATTAGAGTTGCCTCATCAAGGGGAAGAAAATTACGTCTCTTATAGTTTGTGAATTTGTAAGAAGCATCACAAGTCTATCTACACCAAGCCCGACTCCGGTTGTAGGAGGCATACCTATTTCAATGGCGCGCAGGAAGTCTTCATCCATTGGATGAGTTTCTTCTTCTCCGCCACGTCCTCTTTCAACCTGCTGCTCAAGCAAAGCTCTTTGAAGAACAGGGTCGTTTAATTCTGTATATGAATTTCCTAATTCCCATTTGTTAATGTATGGTTCAAATCTTTCAACAAAGATTACAGCCTCAGGGTCATTTTTCATTTGCTCAAGTTGCTCCATTGAATACTCTCTAAGCGGTTTGCATAGGGGAGTAGTATCAATCGGATGCTCAGTGATGAACGTCGGCTGCACTAATCCGCTTTCACATGTTTCTTCGAACAAAGCAGAGATTAATAATCCTTTGCTGTGAGAAATTTTTCTGTCAAAGTCGATTTCGTTTTTTACCATGTGATTGATAATCTCATCTTTGCTCATGCTCATTACATCAAGTCCTGTTACTTCTTTTATTGCATCTACCATTTTAATTCTCTTCCATGGAGCCTTGAAATCAATTTCAGTCTCTCCGTACATAACCTTTGTTGTGCCGTTGGCAGCAATACAAGCTGCTTCACAAACCTGCTCGAACATATTCATGCTGTCGAAATAATCGCCGTATGCCTGATACCATTCTACCTGTGTAAATTCCGGATTATGAGTTCTGTCGATACCTTCATTTCTAAAGTCGCGGACAAATTCATAAACACGGTTGAAGCCGCCGACAATCAGTCTCTTTAAAAATAATTCATTGGAGATTCTTAAGTACAATCTCATATCCAATGAGTTATGATGAGTGATGAACGGCTTTGCATTTGCTCCTCCATAAACACTTTGCAGTGTAGGAGTTTCAACTTCAAAGAATGCCTTATCTTCTAAAGTTCTTTTTATAGACTGAATTATTTTTGTTCTCTTAATAAAAACATCTTTCACTCCATCGTTAACGATTAAGTCTATGTAACGCTGTCTGTATCTTAACTCAACATCTGCAAAAGCATCATAAACAACTTTTTCACCTGACTCTAAAACTTCCTCTTTAACAACAGGAAGCGGATACAAAGATTTTGTAAGCAATGTAAATGAATTGCAGTGAACAGAAACTTCACCGGTCTTCGTTCTGAAAACATATCCTGCTGCACCGATAATATCGCCGATATCAAGAAGCTTTAATAAATTATAACTCTCTTCGCCAACATCATCTTTGCGGATGTATAATTGAATTTTTCCCTGCTCATCTTTTATATGCACAAAACAAGCCTTACCCATTTTGCGGATGGCCATTATTCTTCCTGCTACAGATATAACAACTTCTTTTGATTTTTCTTTCTGCTCGTCATCGGCAGGATCAACAAAATTATTGATAATATCTTTTGAGTAATGCGAGACATCAAATCTATGGGGATAAGGATTTATTCCCATGCTTTTTATATGTTCAAGTTCTTCGTATCTTCTTTTTACCAGCTCGTTTTGTTCCGTCAAGTTTTTTCTCCTTATGGTTATTTGTGAAAATTACTTACTGCTTATTAGTATTTCTTTATTTAAATTTCTTTTTAAAACCTGACTTAAAATTCTTCGTTCCGCTGCTTACCTTGCCTGAAAATTTCTTTTTGAAAGCCGGCTTTGAATCCCTGCTTTTGCTGTCTGCGGAAAATTTCTTTGGTCCTGTTTTAGAAAATGATTTTGGAGCATCTTTAGAAGCATCCTTTGAAAATGTTCTTGGTCCATCTTTTGAGAACTTCTTTGGACCATCATTTGAAAATTTCTTTTTAAATCCCGGCTTAGAATCTTTTCTCACAAAATCATCATCTCGTACTGAACTTTTTGGTCTGTCAGAAAAATCATCTTCATATCCTTTTTTAGGACGTTTATCCGCACGTGTATCATTTGAGAATTTTTTCTTATAATCTATTTTATTTTCTCGTGGTTTTTCATCAGTGAATTTCTTTTTGAAACCTCTTTGGGAATCTGTGTCTTTAGAGAACCTGCTTGGTTTTTCATCTGAAAACTTCTTAGTAAAATCTTTTTTTACATCCCTGTCTCTGCTCTCACCGGTAAATTTTTTCTTAAAATCTCTGACAGGTTTATCTTTTTTAAAATCTTTTGGTCCTCTGGTATAATTCTTCTTAACTCCTTTTACTTCACTCTTCTCGGCTCTTTCTCTGGGAATTCTTTCCTCAGAACTTGATTTCGGGGAAGGCTGCTTAGTCATTAAACTGTGAACCTCTTCCTTAGTCATTTTTCTGAATTCACCTTCAAGCAAGTTGCCGAGCTTCAATGCTCCATAACCTGAACGGTGAAGCTTATTCACAAAATATCCGAAGTGCTCAAACATTCTTCTTACCTGTCTGTTCTTTCCTTGTGAAATTGAAACTACTACCTCAGTATAATCTCTTTCATTAGGAAGATTTATAACAGAAGGAAGCGTATAAACGCCTTCAAGCTTAATTCCTTTTTCGAGCAGCTGTCTGTGCTTTTGCTCGAGTGGTCTTGAAAGTTTTACGTCATAAGTTTTCCAGACTTTGAAAACAGGATTCATTAACTTGTTCGCAAAGTCACCGTCGTTAGTAAGGATAAGCAATCCTGTAGTATGGAAATCCAGTCTTCCCACAGGGAAAACTTTTGTTTTCATGTTAACGATATCAATTACAGTCGGTCTTTTCTTTTCATCGCTTACACTTGTAATAACATTAAGCGGCTTATTCATCATCAGATAAATTTTCTTATCTGTTATACGAACGCGCTCACCGTCAATAAAAACTTTATCAGTTAAAGGATTTATTTTTGTGCCGAGGTCATAGACTTCCTTGCCGTTTACGCTTACACGTCCTTCGACAATAAACTCATCTATCTTGCGGCGTGAAAACATTCCGTTCGCCGCTATGAATTTATTTAATCTTTCTTTTGCCGGAGCAGGTTCGGTTAATTCATCATTTGATTTGTAAGCTGTATAGTCAGTTGTTTCTTCGACTGTATTGTCAATTGCTTCTTCGACTGTGTTGTCAATTGCTTCTTCAGATGTATCTTTAACTATATCTTTAGATGTCTCTTTTTTCTTTGCCATTAATCGCTTTCTTTGTCTTCTTCTAAATTCTTGTCTATTTCTATTGTGCTTCTTATTTCCAACTCATCGATGTTTATTTCCGGAATTTCATCTGATGTAATCTCAGGCGCTTCAGGGTCAATCACTAATTCATCATTTTTTTCTATTGTACTTTCATTCTCAATTGCATTTCCTTCTTCATCAAATTTCATCTCTTCCTGAACCTCTCCAGTTTGTTCTACGTTCGGGGGAATAAAATTCTGATTTACCGAATTAAATAAATCAATATCGGCTTCAGTTATACCTTCAATTTTTTCGTTCTGTAGAATTTCATTTATCTCTTTCAGCTTTGGTAAATCACCTGTAGAATTAAGCCCGAGGATTTTCAAAAACGTATCTGTCGTTCCGTATAAAATCGGGCGGCCAGGAGTTTCTGCTCTGCCTGTAATACAAATCAAATCTCTTTCCAATAGAGAATTAACAATGTAATCTACATTCACACCACGGATGAATTCAATCTCGCTTCTTGTTATCGGCTGCTTGTATGCAATGATGGCAAGTGTTTCAATCGATGACTGCGAGAGTTTTTTTCTCTGTTTTTCATCGAAGAGTTTACCGACATAGACTCCGTATTCTTTTCTCGTTGCAAACTGATAGCCGCCTGCGACTTTTATAATTTCATATGAATTGCCCGATGTATTATACTCTTCATTCAAAGCATCGACTGACTGGTCAATTTTATTTACATCAGTTTTAATACTGAACGAAGATAAAATCTCGCGGATTTGCTTAGCGGTAATTTGTTCCTCAGAAGCAAAAATCAGTGACTCGATAATATTTTTTATATCGTTATTTACCAATTGGTGGAAAATTATTTGTAATTATTTATAACTGATCGAGTGGAATTAATCTCTTCTTCAGCGTAAAGCTTGAAAGATTTTGGGGGTTAACCGTAATTTCTATTATTCCGTCTAAACCTAGCTGCAATAAAGCTAAAAAAGTAAAAATTAATTTTAATCTGTCGTTAAGCGCTGTTATGATTTCCATGAAATCAACTTCGCCTTTTTCATTTAATAAATTCATCACGTATTCCTGCTGTCCTTCCTGTGATACATCAAGTACCTGAATAGGATGTACAGTCCGCTCTTTATTTAATCCGCTAAGTACAATTTTATATGCCTTTATCAGGTTAAAAATATTTATGTTCTTCAACGAAGGGTCATTCATTACATCTATATCAGTCTCAGTAATTTTTACATCGCTGTCAAAATAATTGCGTGAGAATTTTTTACGCGCTTCCATTTCAAGAAGAGCTAACTCTTCAGTTGCATCTTTAAATCTTTTATATTCAAGAAGTTTTCTTATCAATGTAAGTCTCGGATCTTCTTCATCAACTAACTGACCTTCTTCATTCAGAACAGGAATTAACATTTTCGCCTTTATCTTCATCAGCTCGGAAGCCATTAATAAGAACTCACCTGCAAACTCAATATTAAGCGACTGCATGAAATTTACATATCCCAGAAAATCTTTTGTTATTTTTGAAATTGGGATGTTATAAATATCAAGCTCGTCAGCTTTTATAAAGTGAAGAAGGATATCAAGCGGACCCTCGAACTCAGGCAGCTTTGCCCAGTATTCGTGAGTTTTGATGTTATAATCCGGCTCCTGCAGTGCCTCAGTATTTGTTTTTGTTTCGACTTCCATTTGAGCGTTAAATATACAAATAAGTGGGCTCATATTAAATGAAGTTTCTTGTCTGAAATATTTTTCCCTATTAGTAGTAATAGAGTGATATTTGTTGATTTGGAGCAAATTTTTTACGAAATTGTGTAGTAGTTGTTATAGGTGGTTTAATGATTAGATATTTTACTGCCCCTAAGGCGGGATGAAAACAAAATCCGTCAAAAATTTGTCATTTTATGATGAAAAATTTTGTAGAGTTTGGTGCTATGTAAGATTATAAAATGTGACAATAATGTTACTTTCTGAAGTTCAATCTGTGACATCATAAAAATCATGTTAATCTATGTTCTAAAATGTGACAATAATGTTACTTTTGGAATTATGAATTAAGAATTATGAATGCAAAATTAAGTTCAAAATAGCAAAATATCTGTGGCATCATAGAAATCTGTGTTCCAAAATGTGACAATAATGCGACTATAAACCTTAAATCATAAATCTTAATTCTTAAATAATAAGAATGTGACAATAATGCGACTATAAAAATCTGAAATCTGTGTTCTAAAATGTGACAATAATGTTACTATTTAAATTGCTTAATTTGGGCGATTATATACTTTACAAACCCAAAGTTCCAAATTCCTCCCTTGAGGGAGGTGGCGAGCGAAGCGAGACGGTGGGTGTTTGTTCAAACACTCCTCCCGACCTGCGGTCGGACTCCCCTCAAGGGGAGAATTGTTATGGCTCCGTTAAATATATAATCACATTAAATTTGAAACTTGAAATTCAACACTTGAAACTGAAATCGTTGTTACTTTTTTAATAAATCTATTTTGATAATATTGTAATATACTTATACCTTTGGAAGAAAATAATCATCAAACACATTCAGCTCCGTTTAAAAATGCGAATCCCATTATTTATGTTTTTCTGGGACTGGTTGTAGTATTTTTTTTATATCAGATAATAGGTGGATTAATTCAATACGCTGCAGTAGGAGAGGACTTTTCCTCAACCACCGGTAAGCTTATTCTTACGCGTACGATAATTACTTTTGCGCAGTTTATGTTCATACTTTTTCCTGCCATTATGCTTGCATATTTGCAGGGTGATAAGGTGAAAGAAACATTCAGATTAAAATCACCGAAGGTTTCTGTCTTTGCCCTGAGCATCATCGGAATTTTTGTTGTGCAGCCATTCCTTCAATTATTCATGTACTATCAGAATAAAATTATTTTCTCATTGCCGTTTGGTCAGGATGCATTGAAAGCTCTGAAAGATTTATTCGATATGCTTGAGGCTTCGACGTTAAAATTAGTAACAGCTTATTCAACTGCTGAATTTATTGCAATAGTTATTGTCATTGCCGTTACTCCGGCAATCTGCGAAGAATTTTTATTCAGGGGATTTGTACTTTCTAATTTTGAAAAAGTCAGCAAGCGCACAGCTGCAATATTTTTCTCAGGTTTATTATTTGCGCTGTTTCATTTTCATCCATTTAATTTAATTCCATTGGCAGTTCTAGGGATATATTTATCGTTCATAGTTTATCACAGCGGAAGTATTTTTACTGCTATAGTCTGCCATTTTATAAATAATTTTATATCTGCTCTGGCTGTATTTGTTTATGGAAAAGACGAATTTATTTCGAAAGAAATTCCGCCTGATGAAATAATGCAGGTAGTTGTTTTAGGAATCGCATCGCTTTTTGTTTTTATCGGATTGATATACCTGATAAAAAAGTTTTCAGTATCAAATAAAAATTCAGAAATTGTTAATCCTATAAATCCAATAATTGAGTAATACAGCAACCAGAATATTAGTCGGTGCGATAGGAATTCCATTATTCCTGTTTATAATTTTTAAAGGCGGAATATATTTTCTGATTTTATCCTTCATTCTATCATGTATTGCTCTATGGGAATTTTACACGATGTTCAAATCTACCGATATAAATCCCTTAAAAATACTGCCCGGAATAGTTACGATAACTTTATTTGTAATGAGCTATTTAGGATATAAAGTCGAAGGATTAATATTGCTTGCAGGGATTATTTTAATTTGTTCGGCAGAAGTATTTAGAACGAAGCATAACCCTTTCAATTCTATTGTCTCGGTATTTGGATTATTTTATGTTGCTCTGCCTTTTCTATTACTGACTAAAATAATTTATTACGAGCAGTTTAATTATATTATTTATATTTTTATATTGATATGGACTTGTGATTCTATGGCATTTTTCGGCGGGAAATTTTTAGGAAAGCATAAGCTTTCTGCAATCAGTCCGAAGAAAACTTGGGAGGGTTCAGTAACAGGATTAGTGTTCACACTTATCGCTTCTTATTTGTTCTATTATTTCAGCGATGGAAAGCTTACTTTGATTGATGCAATTGTGCTTGGAGTTTTAATAGGTGTATTTTCTCAGATAGGGGATTTGTTTGAATCATTATTCAAAAGAAAATTGAATGTAAAAGATTCCTCACACATAATTCCCGGGCACGGAGGAGTACTAGATAGATTTGACAGCCTTATTTTTGTAACTCCATTGGTATTTATTTACTTGACTTATTTTAAAAATATTATATAGTAAAAATACTAATTAATAAAAACTTGACTTGAAAAAAAATATATAAACTCATTAATTGTGTAATACAAGATAATATAATTATAAAATGTCAGAACGAAAACCAAAAGAAAAAAATAACGGTAAAAAGGAAAAAGATTCTCTCAAAGAAGAATTAGGATTTACCGAAGATTCTATAATGGATGAAGATGAAGTCATTGATGATGATTTTATTGAATCGGTTGATGATGAAGATAATCCTGAGTTCATAAATGAAGTCAAGAAGTTTGAGGATGAACATAAGAACGCGAAAGTTGTAAGCGTTTTTCAAAAAATAGGGTCGCCTAAATACAAGAAAGTTTCCGATATTAAAAAAGATAATCTTGCCGATGAATATAAAAAGCTGATGCTGCTTTTAGATGAGCATAACATTATAGTACACTTTCATAACGATTATCCTGTCAGTGAAAAATACAGATTTATCACTGAAGAGATTTTTAAAGAAGCTATAGAAGAAGATAAAAAGAACAAAAATGCTCACATCAGTTTTATCTATGAAGATTTTCATCCGGAGGTGGATGACGATGATGAAGATGACGACTATTAATTAATTTCTTACAAGTAAAATTAATCCCGATAAACTTGCTTCTTCAAAGCGCAAAAGAAAATTTAAACACTCCTGTTATAAATTTTAATCTTAAAGGAACAGATGAACATTTCTATTCACTTGAAGATTTTAAAGATAAAGAAATCTTAATAGTAATTTTTATGTGCAATCATTGCCCGTATGTACTTGCAGTGATTGAGAGGTTAGTTAAGTTTCAGGAGAAGTATAAAGATAAAGGTGTTCAGTTAGTTGGTATCAATCCTAATGATGTATCAACTTATCCCAGGGATTCATTCGAAAATATGATTAAGTTCCATGCCGAACACAAAATGAATTTCCCTTATCTTGTAGATGAAACTCAGGAAACTGCAACGGCATACGGTGCTGTTTGTACTCCTGATATTTATTTATATGATGCCAATAGAGAATTGAAATACCGTGGAAGATTAGATAATAACTGGAAAGATGAAACCAGTGTAACACAAAAAGATTTAGAAATTGTAACCGCAATGCTTTTGAACGGCGAAAACATTTCAAAGCTTGAGCAGGTCCCTTCCATGGGATGCTCTATAAAATGGAAGAATTAATTACCCCAATATTATAATATAATGATATGCCAAATTTAGTTCTTGTCCGTCACGGACAATCGTTATGGAATCTTGAAAATAAATTCACGGGCTGGATTGATGTAGACCTCTCACCAAAGGGCGAAGAAGAGGCAAAAGATGCAGGGAATAAGTTAGCAAATTTTGAATTTGATATTGCTTTTACTTCTGCATTAACAAGGGCGCAAAGAACACTGTCTATTATTCTTGAACACAATAAAAAATTAGTAACACCGGTTGTAAAAGACAAAGCATTAAACGAACGGATGTATGGTGATTTGCAGGGAATGAACAAAGATGAATGCCGCACAAAATTCGGCGAAGAACAGGTGAAGATATGGCGTAGAAGCTATGACATCTGCCCCCCGAACGGAGAAGCTCTGAAGCAGACCGCAGAGAGAGTATTGCCGTATTACCACGAAAAAATTGAACCGCTGCTTAAAGAAGGTAAAGATGTTTTAGTTGTTGCTCATGGCAACAGTTTGCGTGCATTAATAATGTTTCTTGAAAAAATGACACCTGCTCAAATCCTTGAATATGAAATTCCTACAGGTACTCCCAGACTATATACTTTAGATGCAAATCTTAATGTTTTGGAAGTAGTATATCTGTAATAAGGGAAATATTCCTGCTGAATTCTTCGGCAAAACTTAATGCTGCTCTTTGGAAAACCCAAAGATAAAAAATATTATTTTCGATCTCGGAAATACTTTGATATTTTTCGACCATGGATATTTCTATGATGGTCTGGCAAATATTGAAAAGGGATTGAATGCCAATAAACTTAAAAAATTTATTGCTGAAAAAAAGCTTGATGTGAAGCTTGGCAAAGGCAGAATATCCGGTAAGGATTTTTTTAAAGCGGTAAAGAAAAAATTTAACATAAAAACGGGATACGCAGATTTTATTTATTTATACAGCGATGTCTTCTGGGAAAATAAACCTATGATAAAGCTGCTTGAAAATCTGATAGAGGAAAGAAAATATAAAATTTTTCTTTTATCAAATACTGATCCATGCCACTTCAGTTTCATTCTTAAAAATTTTCCATCTGTAAATCTTATAAAAACGAAAGTACTTTCTTACAGAGTAAATTCTATGAAGCCCGAGAAAAAAATATTTGTGGATATGGCAAAAAGATATAAAATAATTCCTGAGCAGAGTGTTTTCATAGATGACATAAAACCCTATATAACGGCAGCATCGAAATTAAAATTTAATACTATTCATTATACAACTCATAAAAGCTTTTTGAGACAGTTTAATAAGATTGTAAATAAATTATGAGAGAATTTTTATAGGAGAATGATGTTTACTTTGCTGCGTAGAATGCAATGATGGCAGGAACGAGCAGCCACAGTAATCCTTTGACAAGGAAAAACAGAAATCCGGCTACTCCTAACTTTTTAACTAAATTAATAAATCTATCTTTACTCATTAACAGGTTGAGTGGAATTAGTTTGAGATAACTTCATAAGTTTTAAAATCAGAACTCATCGGAGGTTCTTTTCCTTCTTCTTTGTATTTTCTAATATCTTCAAAGCCTCTTTTGTGGCCTTCGATAAATTCAGGAGATTTTGTCCAGTTCTTAAATGCATCAGCGCTATCCCAGTGGCTTACGATTAAATAAACACTACCATCGCCCATTGGTTTTAGTACTTCCATTTCAAGAAAGCCCGGCATTCTGTCTATTGCCTTTGCTCTTGTTGAAAATAACTGTTCAAATCTCTCTTTGTATTCATCTTTACAGGTTATGTAATTTATCGCTACAAATTTTTTTCCGTCATTATTGCTTTGCCCAAGCTTTTCTCCGCGGATTTTAACTTCTTCTACTAAATTCTCCATTTATGATATTTGAATTAATTGGTGAATTTCAAATTACCGATTATATAAAAATTTTGCAATGGATTTATTTAGACTCAATATTGATAACATTTTTAATTACTGTTATTTGCGCATTTAAAAAAAACAAAAAGCCGGTAAGTTTACACTGACCGGCTTTGACAAACATATACAATAAAACATGAGTAGGTATTTTCTAGAATTAAATCAAAAATGCAATTCTATATAGTTTACTTCTATATTAAGGCATTTAGGTTGTAACTGTATTATTTTGGCGGTTGATTAATTAGCAGCCAGTATAATCCTAAATCTGCGACAGCTTTTGCAAACTGATCGAAATCAACCGGCTTCACAACATAGCTGTTTACTCCATATTTGTAACTTGTAATAATATCGTGTTCCTCTTTAGAAGAAGTCATGATTATGACAGGAATGGATTTTGTTCTTTCATCTGATTTGATCTGTTTCAATACTTCTAGTCCGTCTACCTTAGGCATTTTTAAATCAAGCAAGATAATTTTTAAGCCGTTTTTTATGGAACCGTTTGAATATTCTCCTTTAGCAAAAATAAAATCCAGAGCTTCCGCCCCGTCTTTTAAATGAATAAGATTATTGCCTAAATTGTATTTATTTAGTGAGCGGATAGTCAGCTCGGCATCAGTAGGATTATCTTCAACAAGAAGTATTTCATAATGATTTTTCTCCATAAATTTTTGTTTAATTTATCTAAAAATTTAATTATACCGTGCCAAGGTAACTTAATATTATAATTTATTACTTAAAAAAAAATACTTTAAAGTTTTCGACTTTCAGAAGGGGATATCAGAGAAGAGCTTTGTTTATCTAGAAACCAGCATAAATTACCGGATGTAAGGTTAACTTTTGAAGCAGGAAAGAACATACTTTCAGTATCATGGCTGATAATTTTTGCTACTACGCTGCTTTTTTCTTTTCCGGTGATAAAGAAAGCACCGTCCAAAGAATTATTTATTATACTTCCGGTTACTGTTATTCTTTGCTGTCCTGAAATGGGTTTTTTTACAGATTCACATATCTTATCCGAAGTAAACAGATCTAATCTATCCGGGAAAATTGACGCTGTATGTCCGTCTTCACCTAAGCCTAACATAATAAAATCAAAACAAGGCAAACTATTTTTGTTAATAAGTAAATCAGAAATTTCATTTGAATACCTAATTGCTTCTGCATAAGGCTCATCTTCTCCTCTTATTCTATGAATATTTTCATCAGGAATATTTATTTTATTAAACAGATTTTCCTTTGTCATTTTGAAATTACTTTCAGCGGATGAAGGTGGAACGCAGCGTTCATCTCCCCAGAAAAAATGAACTTT
>JBHEKU010000015.1:0-9199 GCA_041859205.1 Ignavibacteria bacterium
CAAGGAGGGGTTAGGGGTGGTTTAATGTATTATCAGAATCTAATTCCAATCGGAATTTACTTTTATAAATTCGAGACTGATAATTTTTCTGAAACCAGAAAAATGATTTTTAATAAAATAATTTTAATGTGGTATATGAAAATAAGTAAAATAAATTTTCTCTGTTTAGTTTTTTTATTTTGTATCTGCACATCTGCAAACTCACAATGGATATCTCAAAATTCAGGTGTTTCAACTTTTATGTCTTCCATTGTATTCTTAAATGAAAATACAGGTTTTGCAGTTGGAGATAGTTCTAAAATAATTAAAACAACTAACGGGGGTCTATCCTGGGTAACTAAATTTTCCGCAAATTCAGTTTTATTATTTTCATGCTCTTTTGCAGATCAAAATACAGGTGTAGCTATAGGAAGCTATGGAGCAAATATAAGAACCACTAACGGTGGAGAGAACTGGACTGCATTGAAAATTTTCGGCTTTGGAAATATGAATAGCATAAAATTTACATCTTCAACAACAGGCTGGTTATCTTATGACGATGAGATTTATAAAACAACAAACGCAGGATTAAACTGGGCAATTACGTCACCTATATATGGCAGTTCATTTATTACGTTAAGTTTTATCAATAATTTAACGGGTTGGGCACCTACAAGAGAAGGTGTTTTCTCAAATGAAGGCAGAGTTTATAAAACAACTAACGGCGGCCAAAATTGGACAACTAACATTCTACCCGTATCAGATAAAAATATTTGGGCTTCATTCTTTCCGGATTCCAATTATGGCTGGCTTGGCATGGACTCAGGCAGGATTCTTCGCACTTCAAATGGGGGTAATAACTGGATAGCTCAAGATTTACCATTAACTCAAAGAGTAAACTCATTTCATTTTTTAAATTCAAATACAGGATATGCTTCTTGTAATGGCGGGTTAATTTTAAAGACTTTAAATGGTGGTGATAAATGGTTTTTGCAAAATTCCGGTTCATCCTCAGATTTGAAAAGTGTTTTCTTTATTAATAATTCTACTGGTTGGATAACAGGAAGCAATGGAACAATTTTAAAAACGACAACCGGAGGAGTAGGTATTCAAACCATTAGCACTTCCATCCCCGATAAATTTTATTTATCGCAAAATTATCCGAACCCATTTAACCCTGCTACAGTTATCAGTTTTCAGCTGCCAGCTGCCGGATTTGTAAAATTAAAAGTATTTGATTTGCTCGGAAGAGAAGTTGCTAACTTAGTGAATGAAAATTTATCAGCGGGAAGTTATAAATATGATTTCAACGCATCGGCATTACCAAGCGGAATATATTTTTATAAATTAGAAACGGATAATTTTTCAGAAACAAGAAAAATGGTGCTGGTAAAATAAAATAAGTTATCCGTTATTTGATGTATTTTTCCCCGCAAACAGCAAATAACGGATAACGGCTATATCCCACGCCTTCGCGATTTTTTCCTTAAATCTTTCTATAATTTTTCACATATTATACTACCTTTCTTGAAGTAAATAATCCTTTTCATTTTAGTTTTTTGTAACCCCGAATATTTTATGAATATAAATAGTATTTCTGCATGTGCAAATAAATCATTTTGTTTCAGTAGAAACCCGTATATTGTTAATACCTTTCTCAATGTTCTCTTTTGCTTTATTGCAGGAGAGTATTCAATCTGTACCTATAACCCCGATATTTTTTAACTAAACTATCTGTAAATGAAAAAATTCATTGTGGTAATTTTATTGCTGCTTCCGGTTCTGGCATCGGCGCAAAGCAGAAGCTACTTAGGCATCAGCGCAGGGATAACAATTCCCTCATCGCCATCCGATTTCAAAACATACTGGACATCATCTTTCAATCTCGGTCTCGATTATGAAAAACCCGTCTCCGATATGTTCGGCGTAGGCGGCGAGCTGAACTATGCATCATTCGCTCTCGATAAAGGCGCAGTATTCGGCAACAGCAATGCCAATGTTACAGGCGGCTCATTCAATGCCGTGCAGCTTCTTGCAGTCGGAAAAATTTGCGATTACAACAGCATCAACTCCGTTTCTCCCTATGGAAGAATCGGTATCGGGCTAAGCCTTACTTCATTCGATGATATAAAAAACGGCTCTAACGGAAATGTAATTTTAAAAGGCTCGTCTGAAAACGGACTCGGTGTAATGCTCGCAGCCGGCGTGCAGTTCAATCTGCAAAGCGGCAGCAAAGTTTCCGTAGAAGGAAGTTACAGAGTGAACAACCGCCCGGGCGATAGCTTCAACGGAATATTGCTTGATGTCGGCTATCACTTCGGCTTGTAATTTTTTTTGTAAATAATTTTTTCCCTGAAAAAGTGTAGTGATACTGATTACAGACTGAACACTACAAAATCCCGCCAGCGGTGCCCCAGCGCCGCAGCGGTGATTTTCTTTATCTCTCATAACTCCTTTCATCACGATTAATCAACAATCTGCAAAGCATCTGTCAATACCAATCAGAAAATATTTCCCTATATGTAGGAATAGGTGTTTTTCAATACACTTTTAATTTATCCTTTTATATATTCATCATTTTAAAATCTGCTATCTGTTAATTATTAATTACTAATTATTAATTGAATAAAGTGCCTGCGCCAAAAAAACTTTCAAGAGAACTAATAGAAGAGCGTCTTCCCTTCTGCTTCGGATTACTGCAAAGAATTGCAGATGATTTAGACGTAACAAGAACTGCCGTTGCAAAATTTTTAAATCTGCCCGAAAACGCAGACCTTAAGGAACTCGTCAAATCCGAAAAAAAACGTCTGCGCGAGTATGCAGAAATGACTGTCGCCCGCCAGCTCATTAGCGGAGATATTGAAACTGCAAAATGGTTTCTAACTGCATTTCCCTCTAACGGACTTATGAAAAAACCCAAGCCATACAGACCAAAGAAAAGTAAAAGTCATAGTATAACATTTTTATCAGAAAAAGTCTCAATACCAACCATGCGCAATGTTGCCTTCCCGCTATTAGATTATGTAGATGCCACACATCCCGGCGCAACAACAGAATTTCTGCCCTTAGGTTACAAAGAAAATGTAGAAGAAGAAATAAAATTCCGCAACGCCCCAAAAGAAAAAAAGAAAGAATGGGAAAAATGGGGGTGAGGGGTGGATGTGTCTTTCCGTGCTTAGCTGACAAGCTTTACAGAGAATTCGGAATCCAATCCTATTGTGTCCCCCTCCTTACTAAGCTACCAATTATCAAGTCCGGCTTTAGCGGGAGAGGGGTTACTTGTCCCGCAGTTTTTGCGGGAGGGGTTAGGGCGCTGAAAGTTCGCCTTGGCGAATTTAAAGTCCGCTATGTCATTCCCGCGAAGGCGGGAATCCAATCATACTGCCCCCTCCTGCAATAAGCTTGCCCCGTACTTGATACGGGGGAGGGAGAAGGGGGTGGTTTTAAAGCTTAACAGAATAACTAGTGCTTACGTCTAAAAAGACTTTGACTCTATTGTTATTAAATCACTCTACTTATTCTGATACTCCAGTGTAGGAACATAAATTAACTCACAGCCATCTTTGCAGAATCTTTATAAATATAAGGTGGCATAGGTTCTTTCAATTCCCATTTAACATTCATAGGTTTTGATCCATAATGTTCATTTATATCTCCCTCTCCTAAAAATACAAATCCCATAGTATTACCAAACTCATCTTGATTTCTTTCTCTTACGAATAATAATATTTTTTTCTTTAATTTTTTATGATGGACATAGCTAAGTCCTTTCCCTGCATCTGGTCTCGAAGCATTTTGTGATTGCCAGTGGAATAAATTTTCATTAATAGCAAAATCATTATAAAATGTTGTCGGTGAAAAATCTTTTTCAGACTTGTCTAATGTAACGAATAGTATCTCAGTATTTTTTTCTTTAGAATCGGCAACACCTTCTCTGTTACTATTTTTATTTTCAAAAGTATGAAAACCAAATGCTGCAAATATTTGATCTCGTGTATATCGGCTATGAACTTTCAAAGGTTGTTTATATGGGAGTTCAATTTCTTTTTCAATGAAATCAATTCTATCAATCAATATTTCTAGAACCTCAATAATTTCTTCAACTAATATTTTGTTCTTACCAATTGATTCTATACTTTCCTCAATTGAATTGAATCCATTTGCTTTAGTCCAAATATCGTAATGCAACATTAGGCACATAGCTTTCTCAACTTCATTAAATTCATCGTATGTAATTTTGAAATTTTGTTTAGCGAGCTTGAAAATAAACTCAAAATATGAATCAGCATTACATGATAACCATTTTTTCTGAAAACAAGAAACAATTTCTTTTTCATTTGTGATAGGAAAACTCTCAATAATATTTGCATCAACACAAAGTCTTTTCCAACTCGCCGATTTGTAAATCTGTTGTAAAGGTATATGATAAAATTCGGAAAAGTTTTTTAGTGTTAATGGTAAGGTTGTTTGATTTGAATAATTTCTAATTTTTTGGATTAATCGTGTTCTACCATACGAAGTTGCCTTTCTAATATTATTAAGAATATTTTCTTTTGCTTTTTCCTCCAATATTATTGAGCATCCGAGTGGTAAGTGTGGGAATTCATCTTCAATCTCTTTTTGAATAGGTGTATTTGTTTTACCAACTAATGCTCTAAACTTACCTTCAAAATCATATTCAGGTCTAGAATTGCCTACAAAATCTAAAACAGAAAGACACTCCTTTCCTTCCGCTAATCTTAAACCTCTTCCTAATTGCTGTAGAAAAACTGTTAAACTTTCAGTCGGTCTTAAAAACAATACGGTATCTATTTCAGGAATATCAACGCCCTCATTAAAAATATCTACAACAAACAAATAATTGATTTCTTTATTTTGTAGTTTGATTCTTACTTCATGCCTATGTTCTCTATTATTTCCTTCACTAACTAAACAATCCGCTTTTAATCCTGCGAGTAAAAACTTATCAGCCATATATTTGGCATGTTCTTTTGTGACACAAAAACATAAAGCCCTTACATCATTTAAATCTTTTAAATATTTATTGAGATTAAAAATTATTTCTCCAACCCTTGCATCATTGTTAGTATAAATTTTAGATAATTCTCCAGGAACATATTTACCATTTTTCCATTCCACATTTGATAAATCCACACCATCAGATATTCCGAAATATTGGAACGGACAAAGTAATTTTAAATTTAATGCTTCAGGAAGTCTTATTTCTGCAGCAATGGTATCACAAAAATCTTTAAGTATATCCTCACCATCCATTCTTTCCGGTGTAGCCGTCAACCCTAGCAGAACTTTTGCTTCAAATTTTTCTAAAATTACTCTGTAACTAGAAGCTGCAATGTGATGTACTTCATCAATTACTATATAATCGTAAAATGACCTATCAAGAAATAATGAATCAATTTTACTGTTAATCGTTTGAACTGAAGCAAACACATGATTATAATTATCTGGCTCATTGCCATCAACCCATAATTGACCAAAATTATTGTTTCTTAAAATTGCTTGAAATGTTTTTCTAGCTTGTTCAAGAATTTCTTTTCTGTGAGCTACAAATAAAAGTTTTGCATTCGGATTTGTTTTAATAAAATTCTTATAATCGAATGCTGATATTATCGTTTTACCTGTACCAGTTGCAGCAACAATTAAGTTTTTAAATCGATTATGGACAACTCGTTCTGCTTGTAGTTTCTCTAAAATTTCTTCTTGAAAATTATAAGGTTTAATATCAAAGAAAACTGAATAGTCCGTTGAATCATAAGTACGTTCATTTTTTAAGGCTAATTTTAATTTTTCTTTATGGAGTGCGTCTTCATAATTTAGAAATTCTTTATCATTCCAGTAAGCATCAAATGTTTTTTGAAAGGTATCTATTATTTGACTAACCTCTTTAGTAGTAAACTTAACATTCCACTCTAAACCATTTGTAAGTGCAGAACGTGAAATATTTGAAGAGCCAATATATGCGGTATGGAAATCTGTATTCCTATAGAACAAATATGCCTTTGCATGTAATCTTTCATTTTGAGTATTGTAGGAAATTTTAATTTGCGTATTATTAAGGCTTGATAAAAATTCAATAGCTTTATAATCGGTTGCTCCCATATAGGAAGTAGTAATTATTTTTAACTCTCCCCCATTATTTGTAAACTCAGTTAACTCTTTTTCAAAAATTCTTATACCAGTCCATTTTATAAATGAGACTAAAAAAAATATTCTATTTGATGATAAAATTTCTTTCTTAATTTCACTTTCTAATGATATTCCTGCACCACTACCTGTAAACAAAAAACTTTGGGATAACTTTGTATAAGGAGTAATTTCTTTTAGATATTTTTCGAAATCTTTATGAGGAAAATTTTTCTTACTAAACACAGCTGAAAGAATTTTTCCACCATTTTCTAAAAAATTTTCATTAAATTTTTCTGCTGGAATTTCATCGCGAAGAACTTGTATTACTTTATTACAAAGAGCAATTTGGTTTTCAATTCCATTCTCTCCTTTCTTAAGATCTAATGCGTACTCGATAACTTTAGAAAGATATTGTGAAAATATTTTTGCAGCTTCGTATTTATCGACAACTACTTCGTTAATATAAAATTGATCTCTATTAAGTTCCTCTAACTTAGAAGATATTAGTTTATTAATAATTTGTTCGTAGAGACCTTGCTGCATAATTTATATTATTCAATTTCGTTTGGCTGAATATAATTAATTTAATCAGAATTTTATATAATGTAATTTAATAGATTTAGAATAAATATAATTCAACACCCTGCTACGCCGACCCTTAAAAATTTGCGTATAAAAAATTAACGAGCAAATCGATAAGCGGGAAAACCTGTCTGAGCGTAGCGAGTTTTTTCCCGCCGATTTGCGAGGTAAATTTTTAGCAAATTTTTACCAGGTCTTGATTTTTTTGGTTCTTTTTGTATCAAGACAAAAAGAACATACTGTTTAGCGGAAGAATATTTTTATATTTTGAGGCTGGGGCAACGAGATAGACAATAAAAAAGGTTGGTGCTATCGCCCCTTTAAAAAAAATTTTACTAAATTTTGATATAAAAATTATTACCAACTACTCAATACTCAATACTCAATACTCAATACTAAATACTAAAAACAAATAAAACCTTCATCACTAAATACTGTAAATTCAATTCTAAATTTCCCACCAGAAGGAAACTTTCATCGTCTAACCACCTATAAAATCAACCCTAATATTTCTCAAGAATTCCAATAATATTGATAAAACAATAATATATTTTCAATATTTAATTAAAGTGAAACCTTCAATTTCCCCTTAAAAAACTCCTCAAAATTCGCTATTTTAAAAAGCTCCTCAAAAAGCTTAAAATACGACTTAAAATGAACAAAATCTCACTTGCCATCCACGGCGGCGCCGGAACGATAACCAAAGCCAATATGACACCCGAGCTTGAAGCCGAGTACCGTCATGCCCTGGGCTTTGCCCTTATGCGCGGCTGGCAGGTCCTTGAAGCCAACGGCTCTGCGCTCGATGCCGTAGAGGCAGCCGTTGCAGAAATGGAGCTTAATCCCCTCTTTAATGCTGGCAAGGGTTCGGTCTTTACCCATGAAGGGCTGATAGAAATGGATGCCTCGATAATGAACGGTGCCGACCTGACTGCGGGGGCAATTGCCGGAGTGCGGAACATAAAGCACCCGATAAAGCTTGCCCGGGCTGTGATGGATAAAAGCGATTTTGTGATGCTAAGCGGCAAAGGCGCGGAGGAATTTGCCCGTGAGAAAGGGCTTGAGACAGAGAGCGATGAGTACTTTTTTACTCAAAGGAGATTTGACCAGCTGCAGAAGGCAAAGGAATCGGGTAAGGCTTACCTTGACCATACGACGGATTTTGCAGGGAATAAAAAGAAGTTCGGGACGGTGGGGGCTGTGGCTTTAGACGGTGACGGCAATCTGGCGGCAGCGACTTCTACGGGAGGGATGACGAATAAGAAGTATGGTCGCATCGGCGATACTGCTATCATCGGGGCCGGGACGTATGCTGAGAACGGCGTGGCGGCGGTTTCGTGCACGGGGGACGGCGAGTTTTTTATAAGGCAGTCGGTGGCTTATGATTTAATCGCACTGATGAAGTATAAAGAGCTTTCATTAAAGGAAGCGGCTAAATATGCTATATTTAATAATCTTAACTCGATTAAGGGAGAGGGCGGTTTAATAGCGGTTGATACGGAAGGAAATATAGAAATGGTCTTTAATAGCGAGGGAATGTACAGAGCATCCATTTCCAGCGGAAAATCGCAGGAAATTAAGATTTATCGCGAAATTTAATTAAATTTGAAGGTTACGTTTTTTCCATTTTTACGAATTATATTACTGTTTTATCAAAATTTTCATTTTTCGTTAATAAAATTTGCTTTGTTTTAACAATTAGATACTTCGAAAAAATTTTCAATATTCAAAATCAGTGATATTAATTTAACATATATTTAAGCTTCCTGGTTAAAATTGATTGTAACCTAAAAACTGAACATTCCCGCATTTCTAATTCACCAGTACCATCTTTCTTGTCTCTTTAAACTCTCCTGAGTTGAGAGTATAAAAATAAATTCCGCTGGGTAGATTGAACTCCGTTGAATTAAAATCAACTGCATAGCTGCCTGCATTTTGTTTTTCGTTTACAAGCTGCGCGACTTCCTTCCCGAGTAAATCAAAAACTTTCAACGATACAAAACCCGCTGATTTTATTTCATAATTTATTTTTGTAGACGGGTTGAAGGGGTTGGGGTAGTTTTGTTTTAGTAAAAATTGTTCAGGGATTTCTGAAGAGATTTGAGAAACAAATACTGTTCCACCGGTAGTTGTTTTCATAATTAGCCCTGTATTCCCCACAACCCACCCGGTATTTTCATTTGCAAAATCGATAGACTTAAAGGAATAGGAACTATTATGATAATCTGTAAACCAATTTTCACCTGTATTTGTAGTTTTATATATATAGCCATCAGTCACGCAGTATCCTGTTAAATCATTTATAAATTTTATTTTATAAAAATTGTTTCCGGATAATTTTTCCTGCCAGTTTAGCCCATTATTTGTTGTTCTGAAAATTTTAGTGGAATATAAAAATCCGGTTGAAGCATTGATAAAGTAAAAATTGTTAAATCTCTCTGGCATTGTTTTTGAATTCCAGGAATTTCCGCCATCAGTAGTACTAAGAATT
>JBHEKU010000224.1:0-3600 GCA_041859205.1 Ignavibacteria bacterium
CCGGAATTGAATCGTTATTTTTAGAAATCTGTATAACATCGGTTGAAGGAAAAATTAATTGAATGGAGCCGTTTGTCCATGTTCCGTGAAGCTTCTTGTAATCGGAAGACGGTGAGCAGGAAGAGAGGAGGAAGATAATAAAAATAAGAAATAAAATTTTATGCCACCTCAACATAGTCACTTATTGAATAAGGCATAGGAATTTCCTCTCCATCTTCTTTTAATCCATCAATATGGAATTCAATAGCATCGTGAATATTTGTTTTCGCTTCTTCAATTGTATCACCCGTTGCAACACATCCGGGTAAATCAGGCACGTATGCACTGAAATTGTTATCGCCTTTTTCTATAATAATTGCGTATTTCATTGTTCTATTTGTGCTTGTTTAAAAATACTTATTAAAGTTTTTGGATGTAAATCATCACCTGGTTTTCCCGCGATTGTAACTCTACCCTTCTTTGTATTATGTTTGTACTGCCTGTGACTTCCTCGTGTTTCCTTTAAATACCAGCCATTATCTTCAATGATTTTAATTGCCTCACGAACCTTCATATCACTTTCCGATACAAAAATTAGCGAAAATATTATTTAAAATCTCATCATTTGTAATCTCACCCGTAATTTCTCCCAGATATTTCATAGCATTTCTGAAATCGACAGAGATAAACTCGCCGCTCATTTTATCATCGATTGTATGCACTGCATTGTTCAGCGAAGCTAGAACATTTTCAAGGCAGACTTTGTGACGGAGATTCGTAAGCACAATCTCTCCTGAGCCTGATGAAATCCCTTTGCCAACGACTTTATCCGTCATTTCTTTTTTCAACTCTTCAATCGAATCATCTTTTAATAACGAAATTCCTTTCACATCGGAATTATCAGCTCTGTCAATTTTAGTATAAACGAGTATTGATTTATTTTTATCAATATGGTGTCCATAGAACTTTAAGCTCTCATTGATTTTTTCCTGTGAATCAGATGCATCTATCAGATACATAATCAAATCAGCTTCCGAGATTTTTTCATAGCTGCGTTTTATACCTTCGCTTTCAATTTCATCTTCAGAGAATCTCAGTCCAGCCGTATCAATTAAATTAAAGAGCACGCCGTTGATAATTAAGCTTTCCTGTATATAATCACGCGTCGTCCCCTCAACATTACTTACAATGGCGCGGTTTGTTTTTAACAGGTAATTGAACAGAGAAGATTTCCCGCTGTTTGGCTGCCCTGCAATTACAAGGTTCACTCCCTCACGGATAACCTTACCGGATATATACGATGCAATAATATCTTCAATTCTTTTTATTAATTTCTGAATATTATTTTTCAGCTCATCTTTTTTTACAAACTCTAAATCCTCTTCGGCAAAATCAAGCTCAAGCTCAACAAGCGAAGTAAAATTTATCAAATCCTGCCGTGTCTTCTTTACGAAATCAGATAATGAACCTTCCAGCTGCTTGATAGACGACTCATGAGCAGAATCCGTTTTTGATTTTATTAAATCGGCAACTGCCTCTGCCTGAGACAAATCAATTTTGCCATTGAGAAAAGCGCGCTTTGTAAATTCTCCCGGCTCTGCGTGCCTTATTCCAAGTGAAAGAATTGTATTCAAAACTTTCTGCGTAACAAAAACTCCACCGTGAGAAGAAAGCTCAAGCACATCTTCACCTGTGTAAGAAGCAGGATTTTTAAAAATAGAAATTACTGCTTCGTCAATTATTACATTTTTGTTAAACACATACCCGAAATGTATAGTATGAGAATTTAATGATGATATATCAAAATTATTTTTACCGGATTTATCTTTAAAAAATATTGCAGAGATTTTTTCAAATGCTTTCTCACCTGAAACACGGATGACGGAAATTCCGCCTTCTCCTATGGGAGTAGATATTGCTGCTATAGTATCGTAATTATTTAAATGCATTTTCTTATATAAAAATTTTAAACTGTTTTATTCCTCATTATGAGCCATATAAAAACCGGAGCGCCGAGGAATGAAGTAATAATTCCCACGGGCAGCTCTGCCGGAGCGATAACAACTCTTGCTATCACATCTGATACCGATAAAAAAATTATTCCTAAAAAAACTGAAGCGGGAATTGAGTAACGGTAATCATTACCTATCAAAAGTTTTGCTATGTTCGGGATTATTAATCCAACAAAAGAAATTATCCCTGCTATTGAAACTGCGCAAGCAGCCAGCAATGCTGAAAGCAAAATAGAAACTATCTGAATTTTTTTGAGATTAAGCCCCAATGATATTGCAAGCTCATCACCGAGGTTCAAAACGTTCAGCTCTTTTGAATAAAAAAATGCCAGCACAATCCCAATAAATACAGGAACGGAAGTCATAGTAAATTCATTCCATCCTCTTCCTGCCAGTCCGCCATTAAGCCAGAATAAGATCTGATTCACGCTTTGCCCGGCCAAAATCAGCAGCAAACCGTTTATGGAAGCAAGCAAAGCGCTAATAGCTATTCCAATCAAGATGATTTTATTTGTAGAGATAAAATTGCTATATTTATTAGTAGAAACTCTGGCAGATACATATATAATTAATGTCGAAATAATCGCAAAAACGAAGGAAACAGGCGTAATGAGATAAAACGGAACGGCGAAGGGCAGCAAAAACATTATTATTGCTCCCAATCCGGCGCCTGCGGAAATTCCAAGAAGTCCGGGCTCGGCAAGATTATTTCTCAGTAAGCTTTGCAAAATCATTCCGGAGCAGGAAAGTGCAGAGCCGACAATAATTGTGTTCAACAAACGCGGTATTCTGATATCGAAAAGAACTTTTCTTATAGCTTCATCGTTAATTGAATTAAAGTTAAATATATCAGCTAAAGGAATTTTCACTGCGCCTAATGTTAATGATACAAGGCAAACAATAATTGTAAGCAGAAATAAAAACAATATTAATAAAATCTTTCTGTTCAAAAATAAATATTCGCTTTCACGGATTAGTTAAGGATTGTAATGTTCTGTAATACTCAATATATAAAAATCTAGTTAAGGTCTTAATGAATAAATTCGGCTCGTTAAACATAAAAATCTCGCTTATACTTAGCGGCGTATTGATTGCTGTATTTGTATTATATTTCACTCAGGTAATTGTAAACAGAATTCAGGAACGCGAAAGAGAAATTGCAAGACTTTACGGCCGCGCTTTGGAATACATAGCCAATGATGAAAACTCGGGAGAATATAATTTTATCTTCAATGAAATTATCCAGCAGATTGACTTCCCTATCATTGCAACAAACAGAGATAAGAACCGGATTGAATTTTTTAAGAACGTAGAGATTGATACCAGCAAAAAATTTACAAAGAGCGATACACTGCATCTGTTGAAACTTGCAGAAGAAATGGCAGACTTGAATCCGCCTATTAAAGTTACTTTCAAAAATACCGTTGTGCTGAACTATATTCATTACGGTCAGTCGAAACTTGTTAATGATTTAAAAAATCTTCCGTACTTTGAGTTTGCAATCGGAGGAATATTTTTACTGCTGGGATATATAGGATTCTCATATATAAAGAAGCACGAGCAAAGCAATATCTGGGTAGGTCTCTCCCGTGAAACAGCGCATCAGCTT
>JBHEKU010000317.1:0-9668 GCA_041859205.1 Ignavibacteria bacterium
TGCAGCATTACTGCTTAATAAATACATAGGAATATCTGTGTAAACTATTTTAGCGTTTGTCGTATTATCTTTTACCATAAATTTATTTTCTCCTACACAGCCGACTGCAGTAGTATAACTATAGAGCGGAACCATTGTGCCCGAGAAATAAATATTTCTTAAATTTGAAATTACATTTGCACCAATGCTCGGATATCCCGTCTGCAGAGGATTAAATGTATTGCCGATTATAATTGGAACTGCGCATGAAGAAATACTATCGAGAGGAACAAAGTTATCAACTAATCCATTAGGACTTATAGTAGCGCTTGTTACAAAGCCCGATGAAAAAATAACTTTTCCACCTGCCTGTTTATAGAACGGAAGAGAACCCTGTGCTAAATTAAAATTAGCAACGTTACCTGTAGTTCCTGAACCGCCTGACCAGATTACAACTTTGAAGAGTTTAAGTGTCTCTACAAACATTGGATTTATAACTCTTGGTGTGAGCGCTCCGTTATATGATTTAATATCAAGCACATCATACTTTACGGTATCCATTGCGTTGCTGTAATATGTAATTGCCTGTCCTAAATCAGGAGTATCAAGAATAAGAAGAACGCGCGCTGTATTTTTTCTTACATAAAATGTTTTTCCGCTGTCAGGAAGCACAGTTGTATTACTGTATGCCCCTGCATTATCACGTGCTCTTAAATAGATTTTATTATTGGCGTTCAATGCTAAGCCGCTATCTGCAGTTAAAGTCATCTGAGATAAATTTCCGGCAATAGGCTTATAATTATTGGTGTCGTTAATTGAATAATATATATTCTTAATCGTGTTATTTCCGTCCGGGTCTGAAGCATTCCAGATTACAGTTACAACAGGAAAAACAGTATCAGGGACAGCATAATTATAATTGAATGATATAGAAGGAGCAGAATTATATACAGGATATAAATTTGAAGCCGGTGAAGGGTCAATTTGTCCCTTATCATCTACAGCTGCAACATAGAATCTGAAAGTAGAGTCAGTTCCTGTAATGCTTAAAAGAAAAGTGCTATCCTGTTTGGTTGTAAAGCCCCAATTTATACCGTCGAAAGAAATTCTGTAGCCTGTAATAAATCCTTGCGGAGAGTCACCCCACCAGCTGATTTTTTTTGATGTTGAACCCGGAGCAATTATGCTATCCGGATACAGCGTCAGATGAGTTTCAGGCGGCCCGCCTGCAATAGGCGAATTTACAGGGTCACTGCACGATACCATATATACCGAAACAAATAGCGTAACGAGAATTAGTAAGTATTTTGTCAAATTAGTGTTATGACCTTTAATTTAGGGGCGTAAAAAATACGCCCCTTATTTTAAAAGAATTAAATAAAAATATTATTTTACGAGAACCATTCTCTTTGTATTTACAAATTCAACACCTTTAGCACCGTTTACCTGAATTCTGTAGAAATAAATTCCGCTTGATAAATCTGATGCATTGAAATCATATGAATAGAAGCCTGTTGTCATTTCGTTATTAACTAAAGACTTAACTTCTCTTCCGAGCATATCAAATACCTGTAACGTTACAAATCCGTTTGCAGGAATGCTGAATTTAATTGTAGTTGTAGGATTGAACGGATTTGGATAATTCTGGAATAACTGATATGAAGAAACAGTTTCACCCAGATTCTGAATTCCTATAGGTGTTAATGTACCGAAATCACTGTCTCTTCTTGGAACAAGTTTCCAGTTACTGAATGAGTAGAAAAGAATGCCCTGATAATAAGAAACTTCGTCATTTTTCGTTAATAAGGTATATGGGCTGCTTACTTGAGCCGGGTTCCATCCGTTTCTGAACAAATGGTTACCGTCCTGAAGTTCTATTCTACCTTCGCTGAATGGAGCATCACTTACAAGTATTTCACCAAAGTTTCTTCTGAATGTTGTATCCTGAAGCGGCTCCTGAGTTGTACATGCAATACCCTGAGCAGCGTTTATACAGGTGATTTTTGAAGTTGTGTTGACTCTTATAAGTACACTTTCCCAAGGTTCAACTGTCGGATCACCGTCAGGTTTATTATTCATAAACACTGAAGTTGTTAAAATTTCCGGATTAGGTAATGTCTGATTATTACCTAAAACAACTACGTCTGATGCCGAAGCAGTTTCAACTCGTGTAACACTGAATTCTTCTTTTACTGTACCTTTAACTCTGACTCTGTCTCCTCTGCGAAGATTATTTACAGACGGTCCGAAAATCCAGATACCTGAATACTGACCTTGTCCGTTTTGAATCATCACTCTTGCAGGAGATGTTTGGGTGCCTGCTGAGCTTGAGAAGCTGAAATTTCTGATATCAGATGTATCGGCTGTAACCACACCTTCAATACCTCTTACAGATGCATTTTCAAAACCTGAACGTCCGCTTCTGTTTGGACAATATTGAACATCCTGTATGCTCATCGAATCACTTGTTCTTGTTACATAGAATAATTTTGATAATGAAGTATCTGATGGTAATAATTTTACTCCGCCTAAGTTATCTTCTGCTCTCATGAAATATTCAACCAACGTTCCTGCAGCTGTCTGTGGAAGTGTTGCAGAGTATATATTTCCTGTTACAACCGGCATGTTTACGTTTGAGTATGCGCCGCCGTTTGTTCTCCAGAATAATTTTACATTTGAAATTGTAAGCGGATTCAATAATGCAACATCTGTTGCTGTAACTGTAATTGCAGGACTATCAGATGGTAATGGCACTCCGGGTGCTCTTGTCGGAGCAGATAACTGCGGAGGTGCGTTTCCGATGCTGATGTCATTTGGATAAATCGGAACTAAAGCGTATGGTAAATTTGAACCGAATGTTCCTTCATTGTTAGCATTAATAATTACACCTCTGATATAATTAATTGCCGTACCGGATGGCGGCGGCTGATAATTAGGTGATAATGTATCACCTGATGGCTGTCTTGAAAAGAAGTTAGAAAAATCTCTTATATATAATGTGTTGCCGTTTTCATCCTGTATAGAGAAAGGCTGTCTGTTTGCCAAGCCGGGACCTGCAGTCACGTTTCTGAATTCAACATACATACCTTCGTATTTTTCACCGTTCACATAGTTAATAGTTCCGTTCGGGAACACACCTGTTCCGAAATCAGGAATTGTAACGGCTTTCGGAGTTGGTCTTTTCCCTGAAGCTTGTAAAATATCAATTTGTAACGGTGATGCAAGTGTATCAATTTGAAGCTGTGTTAACCAGCCTGTATTGCTTGGAACTGAGTTTGTACCCCAGAATTCCTGTACATATCCTTTTACTCTGATAACTGCGCCTGTATCAATTAAATCGATAAGCGTTTGAGGACCTCTGGTTGCCTGTCTTAATGTAATACCGCCAAAAAGACCGCTTGCAGTATCCTGAATATAACACTGCCAGCTTGAAGAGCCTCTTAACAAAGTTCTGAAATCGTTATTTGCAGGTGATACTCTCGGCGGAGCAATAACTCTACCGACTATTGTAACTGAATCACCCAATATATTTGACCGGTCTCTTCCGATTGCAAGAGAGTCAGTTTGTTTTGTCTGAATTTCCTGTATTGTAACAGCCCTGAAAGGAGGCAGTAAGCTAAACCCCAATGAGTAAGCGATATATACTATCACTAATACAAGAGGAGTGTACTTTAGCGTTTTCATAATTGAAGATTTCATACTGTTGTTTTTATTTTACGATTAAAAATTTTCCTTTTTTTACCTTGCTTGTATTCAGGTCTTTTACTGTAAATAAATATAAGCCTGAGGCAATTGCCTGATCACTCTTGGAAATTAAATCCCATGCATGCTCACCGCCGGCAAACTTTTGTGTTCCGTTTGAATATGTTTTGAACCACTCTATATCTGTTCCGTTATAGGTCGCTGCATCATGCGAGAATTTATCAACTAAATCCCCTGACAGTGTCCAGATAGAAATATCACATTTTGAAGGAAGATTGTAGAAATAGATTTTTCTTAACACTTCAGCTTTTACACCGGTTCCATCCCAGTATGCGCTTCCATAATAAGGATTCGGATAAACTCCGATTTCAGCACTTTCATTATCGTTTGCAGGTGTACCTACAATAATTCTTTGAGTGTTTCCAAGCAGAGAACTTTCAAGTGAACCAAGCTGCTGAGCCGAATCACCTTTATCATACGCTGTTATAGAGTAAACATATTGGAATCCGTTTAACTGATCTTTAAATTCAAATTTGTACCAGTATTTTGTTGTATCACCTTCAAACTGCATTGGTGCGTTGAGTTTTACAAACCCGAAGCCTGTATTATTAAAGTATCTGTTATTGGTAGAGTCAAAATCAGCTATAAGTTTAAGCTGTGTAGAAAGGTCGGCATTCAAAGCAAGCTCAGAGCCGGGATTTGTTCTGTATATCTTATATCCTTCAAAATCTTTTTTTCCGGAAATCGGGTCAATAGAATACTCGGCATTAGCTGCCCAGTACAAGGTCACTTTTTTATTTTCCAGAATTGCTTTTACCTTAGGATCATCAGGCGGAGCAGGAAGTTTATATCCGTTATCGTAAGCTCTTTGAGCCCATCCTGCGCTGACATATAAATTTGTTTTCTGATAGGATGAATCGTAAGTAGCAGGGTCTGTACCGTATTTTTTAGCGCAGATAACTGCCATTACTATATTAAGAGTATCCTGTAAATATCTTAATGAGTAGCTTGAACCGTTTGTATTTTTATATGGTCCGTATGAAATTAATGCAACTCTGTTGTTGGGATTTAATCTTACATCATTCAAACGCTGCTGATTCATTGTATCAGTACCGGATAAATAACCCTGCATTTTCTGGTAACGTCCGGAAACAGGAGTTTCATTATCCTGCGAAGGCGTTCTGTAAAGAGGGTCTGTAAGATTTTTAAACTGCCAAACTGTCCAGTGAGTTCTTTGTTGCAGAGATTCAGTCGGAGGCTTTGGAGTTACACCTAATAATTTTATTGCTGCATAGTTATCTGTAAATCCAACGTCACCACTATAGTCGTAGGCATAAGTCATTCTTAAGCTGTCAACATAACCGTTTGCCCCTTTATTATAGAATGAAGTTCCGCCGGGAGGCGTTATGTTTGTATTTCTTACAACGCAATCATGCCATAAGCCTGCATAAATACTATCTATTGGTGATGTATCTGAACCTTTACCGATATTAATAATTTTATAATTTAAAATTACCCAGTTATTGGCGAAGTTAAGGTTATAAGCGTATGTCTGCATTAGGACCTTAATACCAAGAGGAACGTGATTTGAAATCGGAATTCCGCCGGGTGTTAAACTCGTATCAGTATACTCAGTAACGAAGTCCTGATGTGATATAGCATTAGCTGAATAAACAGGTGATGTTTGAAGAGAAGAACGTTCAAGAATTGTTCCGCCCGGTGCATTGCTGAACTCGAAGCCCTCAGTTCTGTTTGCAGTAGAAACGTCGATAGCGCCTGTAGTCACACTTATCTGACCGCTTTTAACGCCGCCAATCCACAAGCCCGATAAAAACATATTTTCAATTCCTGAGCCGATAGGATACTGACAGGAAGGCTGAGCAGGAAAATTTGAAAATCCGTTTCCTATTGTTCCATAGTTCGTAACGGTTAAAGCAATATTACCGATGTTTGTGTACTTATTATTAATGTCATCTTCTATGTGATAAATACGATAGGTTGCGGCATCTATGAATAACAAACAGGTAATGAAAAGTAAAACAAGTCGTAGAGTTTTCTTAATGTTCAAGAGTTAAATTTTATTAAGAGAAAATTATCTTGGGTTTATTAAATTAATATAAAGAAACTTATATATTAAAGGTTAAAATAAATCTTTCGTACTATTTTAAAAATAAATTGTGCATCAAAAAACCCGACAATAAAAAATTATCGGGTTTTAAAAAAATAAAAAAAATTATTTTACAAGCATCATCTTCTTCACTTCTCCGAAGCCATTAGCTTCAAGTTTGTAGAAGTAGACTCCGCTGTTGAGGTTGAATTTAGCAGCATCAAAATTTACCGTGTAACTTCCGATAGAATAATTTTTATTATTAATCAGAGAAGTTATTTCCTTTCCGCTTATATCGAAAACTTTAAGTGTCACCATTGCAGCTTTATCCAACGTGAAATCAATTCTTGTTGAAGGATTGAAAGGATTAGGAAAATTCTGTTCGAGATTAAAATTCTTTACAACTGAGCTTGGGTCATTTATTCCTGTGGTTGTAATAATTATCGGTCTGTTAGGTGCGAAGTTCCATCTGTCATCATGCGTATCCCCATCTACAATTACAGAATTTCCATTTGCATATAAAGTATCAACTATATTAGCAGTGCTAGGCGCAATATACCTGAATGTAAATCTGATTGTGTCGTTAGTTGGAAGCTTGGGATATCTGTGAGTCAGTTCATTTTTAATAACCTGATTAGGCTGACCACCGAAGTAAGTTTCTTCTCCCAGTTTAAGTGATGTATCAGCAGGTGATAATAAAAGTTTTCCGTAATATACAGCTATATCACAGCCTGCTGCGCTGTCAGGTCCGCCGGAAATTTTTAATGTAAACGTAGCTGTATCATTCGCTCTTACGCTTGTAGGTCCATTGAAAACTACACTTACCGAAGGACTAGATTGTTTGTCATTATGGCAGATACATCCGGGATCTAATATATTGCTACTCCCGGGTCTTTTTGTGAAGCCGGTTATACCTTCAGGGAAAGCAGTAAGATTAATGTAAAGTACAGAGAAGAATCCTATTGCCAGAATTGAAATGGTGAATTTTTTTAACATCGGGAATTAGGTTTTAGTTTTATATAATTTAGTCTTACACTTTGAAACATTCAATTTATTTTGCAGTATCTTCTGAATTACTTTTTTATTTTATTAAGATGAAAAATCTCTACTTTATAACAAGAAAAAATTAATTATCTTCATCAAATTTTCACTTCATTAAATCTCAACCTTAATGCATCTCATAGACTGGGTTATAGTAGCATTATATTTTATTATATCACTGGCAATTGGTATCATCTACTCTAAAAAAGCGGGCGGCTCAACAGAAAATTTTTTCCTCTCGGGAAGAAAACTTTCATGGTGGCTTGCAGGTATTTCAATGGTTGCAACAACTTTTGCAGCAGATACTCCCCTTGCTGTTGCAGAATTAGTCGGGCAAAACGGTATTGCAGGAAACTGGCTATGGTGGAATATGCTTATTGGGGGAATGCTAACTGTGTTTTTCTTTTCACGATTATGGCGAAGGGCAAATATTTTAACTGATGTTGAGTTTATTGAACTAAGATACTCCGGAAAATCTGCTGCTGTGCTGAGAGGATTTAAGGGAATCTACATGGGAATTTTCATGAACACAATTATCATGGGATGGGTAAACCTTGCTATGATAAAAATTCTCATCGGAATGTTCCCTGAATACATAAATGAAAGTAATGCATTAATATATGTGGGACTGTGTATGCTGCTTACTGCCGGTTACTCAGCACTCTCAGGTCTATGGGGTGTTGCAGTCACAGATGCATTTCAGTTCATACTTGCAATGGGCGGATGTATTATATTAGCAGTGATAGTAGTAAACTCTCCGCAGATAGGCGGTATTGACGGACTTCAGGCAAAGCTTCCCGACTGGGCATTACGCTTCACACCTCAGATTAGCTCTGAAACACCGGTAGCTGATACAGGAGGCGCATTGGCTATGACTATATCTTCATTCCTTGCATTCATAGGTATTCAGTGGTGGGCATCATGGTATCCCGGTGCTGAACCGGGCGGCGGCGGTTACATAGCGCAAAGAATGATGAGCGCTAAAGATGAAAAAAATTCATTGTTCGCAACTTTGTTTTTTCAAATTGCACATTACTGTATAAGACCATGGCCATGGATTATCGTAGGACTTTGCGCGTTGGTATTATATCCAGATTTACCTCATGCCGATAAAGGACTTGGCTTTGTAAAAGCGATGAATGATTTTCTTCCCGTGGGATTAAAAGGATTATTACTTGCAGCGTTTTTAGCTGCGTATATGTCTACTATATCTACTCATCTTAACTGGGGCACATCATATTTCGTAAATGATTTTTATAAAAGATTTATTAAAAAAGACGGAAGTGAAAAAAGTTATGTTACGGTTTCAAGATTAATGACAATAGTATTTATGATACTTTCACTTTTAGTTACTACACAAATGAAGAGTATTTCCGGTGTATGGAGCTTTGTTATTGAGTGCGGCGCAGGGCTGGGATTGGTTCTGATTCTCAGATGGTTCTGGTGGAGAGTAAATGCAGTTGCTGAAATTGCTGCAACTGTTACTCCTTTTATAGTATATGGTATTTTATATTTTGGTGACTTCGGAGTAAAATTTCCTCAAACTCTATATATCATAGTACCGATTACAACTGTAGTTTGGATAATTGCTATGTATCTTTCAAAACCGGTTGAACAATCCAAGCTTGAAAGTTTTTACAGACAGGTGCATCCGGGCGGAATAGGCTGGAAAAAGATTTCAGATAAAATGAAAGATGTTACACCTGATACTGGATATTTCTTTTTATTCGTTGACTGGGCGTGCGGTATAGTTTTAGTTTATATGTTCCTATTTGGTATGGGCAAGATTTTATTCCATGATTATTTAATGGGCTTTGTATTCATACTAATCGGACTTGCTGCCGCAGGAATAATCTTCTGGGACCTAAACAGACGAGGATGGAAGTCTATCAGTTAACAATTAGAAGTTAAAGATTATCTTTATGATTGAAACTCTTAAAATAGAAATATGGCAACAATTCGGTGCATCGATAGATATGTTTGAAAATACAATTGAGAAATGTCCGGACGAATTATGGAACAATAAAGAAACCATTGTTTGGTACTGGGCATTCCATACTTTATTTTACACTGATTATTATTTATCCGAAGACCCTGACAATTTTCATCCGCCTGAGCCTTTTACACTTTCAGAATTTGAGGAAGGAACTATGCCGCCAAAAGTTTATACAAAGGAAGAGTTAATTAGCTACACAAAGTTTTGCCGTGAAAAGTGCCGGAAGCTGCTTGCCGGATTAACGGAAGAAAAGGCAATGAACCGGTGGATAAACAAATGGAAGAATTATAGTATGTTTGAAATGATAATATATAATATGAGGCACGTTCAGCATCACACAGGACAGTTGAATTTATTGTTAGGCCAAATAGATCATGATTTACCTATATGGGTATCACAAACGAAAGTTGAATTAAATTGAAGTACTCTTATCTCATAAAAGAATCACTACGCGGATTTAATTCGGCAAAGCTTAGCACATTGGCTTCTGTCTCTACTATTTCCCTGTCGTTGATAATAATTGGTATATACTTTTTTATTTCAGTTAACTCTTCTTCTTATACAAGAAAAATAAAAGATAAGGTAGAGCTTGAAATATTTTTACAGGACGGCTATTCTATTAATGAGCTGGATTCGCTTAAAGAAAATTTAAAACGATTAGGCGGAGTAAAACAAATAAGCTTTGTCTCCAAAGAAGAAGCGGCGAAAATTTTTGAGAAAGAATACGGAAAGGAAATGCTTGAAATACTCGACGGCAATCCGCTCCCCTCTTCATTTAAGGTAGCCTTATATGATGAATATAAAACAGTAGATAAAGTTGAAAAATTGAAGAAACAAATTTCA
>JBHEKU010000106.1:0-31374 GCA_041859205.1 Ignavibacteria bacterium
GATTTTTTAGTTCCGTCAGATGGCTTGCCTTCAAGGGCATATAGATTTCCGTCATCACTGCTGCAATATACTATTCCATCCGAAACAACAGGTGTTGACATCGCTCTGCTTCCCAGAGGAAAGCACCATATCTGCTCTCCGCTTGTGTTATCAACTGCATATACATTTCCTATAAGGTCATTGAAGTAAAGCGCATCTTCAATAAGTGATATAGAGGAGAATACCATATTAGTGGCCTGGAATTTCCATTTCTCAACTCCTGTGTTAATATCAAGGCATTGAACAAGAGCATCGCTTCCGCTTCCTGCAAAAACATTCTCTTCCTTAATTGCTGTAGAAAGTACCCACGGACCTTCATGGTTAATTTTCCATTTCAGTGTACCGTCACTTACATTCACAGCGTATAAAATACCATCGCGCGCGCCGAAAGTTACAACTCCGTACTGTGAAGAAACTGAAGGGGAACAATAAATACCGCTTCTGTCCGTCCCTGCTTCTTCAAATTTTATTGATGCTCCCTCAGTTGCGAACTTCCATTTTTCATTTCCGTTATCTTTATTGATTGCATAAAAATTTCCGTTTATTGCACCAAAATAAACTGCATCACCGGAAATAGCAGGAGTAGTTCTTATCTTCGCTCCGCAATTGTACTTCCATTTTACATTTTTAGATGTTATATCAATTGCATATAAATTTCCGTCAGCGCTTCCGATGTATAAAACTTCATCAACAATATTTGGAGATGAAAGATAGAAATCCCATAGGTTATGATTATTTAAATCCTGTCTAAGCTCAAATTTCCATAGTTCTTTTCCTGTTAATGCATCGACAGAATACAAATATCCATCTCTGCTTGAAAACCAAACTGTGTTATTTCCGATAGAAGGGGAGGAGCTTACAGCTCCATTTGTTTTGAATTTCCATTTTTCTTCACCGTTTTTAGCATCTATAGCGTAAAAATATCCGTCTGTGCTTCCGAAGTAAATGATGCCGTTTGCAATTGCAGGATTACTTCGGATTGCTCCCTTTGTTTCAAAAATAAATTTTACACCGTTGAGTTTGTTTACGGAAGATTGTCCTTCCAGCACGCCGGTAAGCTCTGAATTACCTCTGTACATGCTAACAGGCGGCGGGTCGGCATTCAAAAAATTAGAAAAAAATGTAGAAAAGACTAGCAGTAAAAAAGTGAAATATTTCATAATGTTTTTGTTTATTTTGAGAGGGAGGAAAAATAAATTAACAAAGGGTCTTTTTAATACGAGGATTAAACAGAATAGTTTAGATAAGGGCTTATGTATTTTTGTAGGAGTGTTTTTGAGGAAAACAAAAAAGCCCCTTACATTTCTTCAACGAAAGGGGCTTGAGATACTTATTATTTATAAATTTTTACTGAATCTCTATTGCAACAAGTCTTACTTGTCCTTCAGGTGTTTTTACTTTTAATACAAGTATATCACCTTTGGATTTCTTGCTGATGATTGAATCTAAATCAACAAGGTTTGATATCTTGCTTTTATCGGCTTCGATAATAACTAATCCTTCTCTTAAACCTCTGTCGAAACTTTCTGAGAATCTTTTTACTGATGTTACATAAGCGCCGCCATCGACATCAAATTTCTGTTTCTGTGAGCCGGTTAGTTCACTTGCAGAAAATCCTGTCTTTTCAAAAGAGCGGGAAGTTGTTTCAGATTTATTGCTTTCTTCTTCTTTCTTAGGATTGCTTGCTGCATTCTGATTTTCATCTCTTGCCTTTAAGGTAACTGACATATCCATTGATTTACCGTCTCTGAATACTTTCAATGATGCTGTTTCACCCGGGCGTTTCTGACCGATGATGGTTTGTAATTCATTAGCTGCATTAACATTTTTTCCATCGACTGTTAAGATAACGTCACCGACTTTAAGTCCTGCATCTTCACCTGCGCCGCCTTTAAGAACGTCCTGTACTAATACACCCTGCGCTTTATCAAGTCCAAGTCCTTTAGCTTCTTTCTGGTCAACATCTTTGATAGATACACCGATATAACCTCTGCTTATTTTTCCTGATTTGATTAACTCTGTTGCAACGTTTCTTGCTAAGTTAATCGGTATTGCAAAACCGTATCCCTGATAATAACCGCTTTGTGATTTGATAGCCGAATTGATACCAATAACTGAACCGCTGATATCTACTAAAGGTCCGCCGCTGTTACCCGGATTGATTGCTGCATCTGTTTGTATAAAATTATTTATAGCATAACTATTGCCGTCGATGTTAATATTTCTACCAAGAGCAGAAACTATACCGGCTGTTACTGTAGAGTTCAACTGCAGGGGATTGCCGATTGCAAGTACCCACTGGCCGACTTGTACGTCATCAGAATTACCGATTGAAGCTACAGGTAAATCCGATGCATCAATTTTAATAACTGCAACATCTGTGTTCGGGTCTGTTCCAATTAATCTTGCAGTAAATTCTCTCTTATCATTCATCTGTACTTTGATGCCGTTATCATTTGCGTTTTTAACAACGTGATTATTCGTCATTATATATCCGTCAGCGCTGATGATAAATCCTGTTCCTGTACCTTTGCTTGGCATATCACCCTGGTCAGGCATCTGGCCGTCAGGTCCGAAGAAAAACGGAATATCCTGATGAGGGTTATTTTCGCCTTTTGAGCTGCCTGTAACTTCTATATTTACTACCGTTGGTGTAACTGCCTTTGAGATTTCAACAAATCCTTCATTCAATCCTTTGAGAGTAGCATTAGGAGTTGTGATAGGGGGAGTTGTTTTGAAATCAATTGGTGTGTTAGCAACAATTGGTCTGATTCCGCTGAAGCTGGCTATTAATATTCCGCCGAAAGCTACAGCGAACATAACAAGAAAAGCCGCTGCTATTATTGATTTTTTTGACATATGATGTATTTCTCCTTTTAAAATTATAAGTGCTTTTAATTAAGCGGTATTAATTGTTCGATAGAAATTTTCCTATTTGGTTTAATGTTATTTTATTAAAGTATAGAATTAATTCATTTGATTAAAGACCCTAACCGATTTTAGTTTAATAAAGTTTTCGGTATGGTCTGCTAAATACTTATCATAAATACTCATTAAATTCAAAATTGTTTCATTAGCTGCATTGCCAGTATTCATTTTTTCAATATCATTATCAAGAAGAAATTTTATCGTCTCATACTGAGCCTTGTTTAATAGCAGCTCACGGGATTTAAATGTTCCGCCCTCTTCTTCTATTTTATCGATGGGGGAGATACCCAGCACTTCGCATAAATGTACCTGAAAATATAAATACGAAACAGAGTTATCTGTACCACTTTCGTTTATATAATTGAAAGATTTAATTAATAGTTCAAAAAGCTCATGGCTGTGTTCTTTATCATAAACTGCCTTGTTCATCATTTCAAGAATGCGGTAGGAAATCGTAAGCTTGTCTAAATCAGTTTTTATTACTCTGAAGTTTTTTATTGTTTCAGCTTTTGAAAGCATCTGTAAGTCGCGATTTTCTTTATTATAAAATACAATTGTAATGTGATTGAAGGGTTCAATCACACCAAGCACTCTGGATTTTATATTCCTCGCGCCTTTTACTATACAGCTGAGCTTGCCGTTATTTTTTGAATAGAGCGTAAGTATTTTGCTGGTATCGCCGTAGTTTACTGCACGTAATATAACCGCTTCATCTGTTACTAATGCCATAATTTCTAATTATAATGTGCACATATTTTGTTATCATCTTAACATTCCCAACGAGGACGTTGGGAATGAGGAAAACAGGGGTTTGGGAAATAGAATTGTCTATTGAATCAAAAATTATATTTCAAAACTTTCAAAATGTGTTAGCTTTCTGAAGTCATTATATCTGGCTCTGATTTTTTCCTGGGAAAGATTTCTGATTCCTTCCAGTGAAAATTCTTCAACGCATAATGAAGCCATTGTGCTGCCGTAAACAACTGAGAGCTTCAAATTCTCTTCCGAAAGATTTTTTGTTTTGCAAAGCCATCCCATCATACCCCCTGCAAAAGTATCACCTGCTCCTGTCGGATCAAAGACCTGTTCAAGAGGGTAGGCAGGGAAGGAGAATATCGAGTTATCAGTAAATAAGAAAGCTCCGTGTTCACCTTTTTTAATAACGATAATCTTCGGTCCCATTTCACGCATTTTCTTATAAGCAGTAATAAGATTATATTCATCTGTCAGCTGTCTTGCTTCACCGTCGTTTATAACCAGTACATCAACCATACCTAAAGTCTTTACAACTTCGTCTCTCGCGCTTTCTATCCAGAAGTTCATTGTATCGCACATAACGATTTCAGGCTTTGTAATTTGTTTAATAACTTTTTGCTGAATAGTCGGTTCAATATTACCCAGGCATATATACTCACATAATTTATAAGTTTCAGGAATTTTAGGATCAAAAACACCTAGCGCATTTAATTCAGTTGTAATAGAGTCCCGTGTATTCATATCAAAGCGATATTTACCGTGCCAGTGGAAAGTTTTAACATCTTTCAAAATCTCTACTCCGGTAGTATCAATGCCTCTTGACTGCAAAAATTCAATTTCCTTAGTAGGGAAATCATATCCTACAACGCCTACAAGTTTGATATCATTTGTGAAATAAGACGCAGCTGTTGATAAAAAAGTTGCTGAACCGCCAAGCGTGTATTCAGCTTTGCCAAATGGTGTTTCTATTGTATCCAATGCCATGGAACCGACAACAAGTAGACTCATTAAAATTTGATTAGTTTTGGAAAAAAGAAATTATTAAGAATGGATTGCTTATTCAAGATTAATAGAAATGTATAAAAAGAAAAAGGGGACAATAAAACATACAAAGTTATCCCAAACTTACTAACATTGACGTAATTTGCAAATATCATCGACTTTACATAATATATATTATATAACAATTCGATAGAACGAAATTAACACTTTTTTAACAATTTTAAAGCATTTGTTAGGTTCTTATTAGTGTTGAATTCTGTTGTTTGCTTGATAACTTTTTCAATTAAGGCTTTTGGATTCCCGGTATTTATTGAACCTTTAATGTGTGAAAATAATTGATGCTCGTAATAATTGGTACACAATATTGAAACGTTTAATAACTCGCGATCTTTTAGTTTTAATCCTGAGCGTCCCAGAACCTTTCCGTAGCCTTCGGTTATCATCCATTCGGCTAAATCAGGACTCATATTATCAAAGTTATGAATGAGTTTGTCATAGTTAGCCTGATAAACGGCTTTGCAATTAAGCTTACCACGACTTCTGAAATTTTTTAAATTATAACTTTCTTTAGAAATGCTTATTTTAAAATGTCTGGAGAAAGCCTGTATGCCTATAATTGCTGCCGGAAATCCACAGAATAAGTATATTTGCAGTATAGATTCGTATATTTTGATAGGTGAAATTCGATTTGTTTTGAGTTCAAATAGCAAATCATCGAGTTTAGCTGTTTTTTTAGAAGAAATACACGAGACTAATTCACATAATGCTAAAATTTGTATGTTTCCACTATTTTTCATTAATTTTCTGATTTAAATTTGAAGTTACTTGACGTTTATATTGTAAAGTCTTTTGTAAGAAACTTACTCTTTGGTTTGTTGAGTTTTGTGTTAATATTTATACTTGTGGATATGTTTGAAAATCTTGATAAGTTTATAGATAAGGGTTTAAAACTGCATATTATCGGTCAATATTATATGTATTTTATACCTGAAATCTTAAAACTTGTTCTACCATTAAGTGTTTTGTTAGCTTCCCTGTTTACTACAAGTAAATTTGTTAACTTTGCTGAGATGATAGCGTTTAATTCATCCGGCCAAAGTGTTTATCGCTTTATTGCCCCGATATTTATAATTGGCATCTTTTTAACAGGAATTACACTTTATTTCAATGGCTGGGTTGTACCTAATGCAAATTCTGCTAAATTGCGCTTTGAACGTGAAGTATTAGGTAAAAACATCAATTCCAGTTCCCAAGCTAACCTTTATTTTCAGGAATCAGATAACAGGATTATACGTATCGAGAATTTTGATGAAAATAACTCTATTTCTACAAATATATCTATTCAAAAATTCAATAAAAACGAATTAATATATCGTTACGATATTAAGCAAATGACATGGGATAACTCTAAGAATGACTGGAAGTTATCCTCCACATTTAAACGAATATTTGATACAACTCAGGCTAAGGAAAAGATGCTTATTGATTCAGGAAAATACCTACATGATTACGAGGAGTTAAAAAATATTTTACTCTCCCCTGCCTTAATAAGGAAGAAACAGACTAAGCCGGACGAAATGAATTTGACAGAACTTGAAGAATTTATCGCAAGCGAAGAAAGAACCGGTCAGGATGTAACAAGGAATAAAGTAGATTACTATTCCAGAATTTCATATCCTTTTGCCGGACTCGTTACTATTATCTTTGGCGTTTCCCTATCTTCTAACAGAAGAAAAGGCGGAGCTGCCCTTCAGTTCGGTATCAGTATACTGGTATGCTTTATATATCTCGGATTTTTGAAAATCTCACAGACTTTCGGTTATAACGGCGATATTCCCCCGCTTCTCACAGCCTGGCTGGCAAACATTGTCTTTTCAGTTGTTGCTTTTTATTATCTATTGAAAATAAACAAATAAATTAATTTATCTTTTCGTCTTTTTTAGGTTTTTGAGGTACCTGAAATCCAAATCCCTGATTAGAAGGATGATTCATTGAATTAAGATTTATCTCACCAAACTGATTTTCATAATTATCCACGGTCTGTTTAAAGGCGTTCAAAAACATTTTTGCGTGCTGCGGAGTCATTATAATTCGTGACATTACCTTAGCCTTCGTCGTGCCGGGGAATATGCGGGTGAAGTCCAGTATAAATTCTGCCGGTGAATGTGTTAGAATGGCAAAATTAGAATATATTCCTTCTGCTTCTTTTTCTCCCAGTTCTATGTTTATTTGCTGCTGCGGTAATTGATTTTCGTCGTTATTGTTATTCATTGTTTTTCGTAAATTTTATTTTAGTAAAAATACACGATTCAAAGTTTGATGTTAAGGCAATGAAAAGTCTCTAAAAAGAAAAATGAAATTATTTTATATTAATTTATGGTTCGAATAATTATTTCAATTGTAATCCTAATTTTGGTTTCGACTTCCGGTTACGCCCAACAGTACTGCATACCGGCAAGGTTTGATACAACATATTGCTTCACATCTGATCAAATTGAAGTATTGGATAATATATCATACGGTCAGAATATTAACTGGCAAGGAAACACGGTAAATCTTGACTACATTATTGCATATCCAAATTTCAAATCTGATACTTTAAGCAAAAGACCGTTCATTCTCCTTATTCACGGAGGCGGATTTATAGCAGGAAATAAATATCAGCTTGCGCCTGTGATGATGGATTTTGCGCAGCGAGGCTATGTTTGCGCATCAATTAGTTACAGATTGGGTTGGGATGTTACAGGCGACCCCTTTGCTTGTTTAGGCACAGGTACCTCCCTTGCAAAGGCAGTTTACAGGGCAATGCAGGACTCAAAAGCTGCGCTCAGATACTTTGCTGCTAATGCCGGAAAATACAGAATCGATACTAATTACTTTTTTACAGGCGGCGTAAGCGCAGGAGCTGTAACATCTTTATTAATTGCCTATGCTACTCAGGAAAATATGAATACACTTTATCCATCATTTATAAATGAGCTTGGACCATTGAATAATGCGACCAATAGTCTTACAAACTCTTTCAGCATAAAATGTGTATTAAGTTCATCCGGCGGTTTGAACGATACATCATTTATAAATTCATCGAATGCATTGCCGACAATAATGTTTCAGGGCACGGCTGACTTAAATATTCCTTATGGCACCGGGAATGTTTATGGCTGCGCAAATTATTTAAGAACTATGGGTTCTGCAGAAATGGTAAAACGGTTTAAGAATTTAAAGAAGCCGTTCGAGTTGGATTATGTTCCGGGCGGCGGCCATGAAAATTTTTATCCAATAGAATATATCCCCAAAAAGGCAGCAGGATTTTTGAAAAGATATTTGTGTGATGATTCGAGGCAGGTAATAGTAGAAAATTATACAACAATTTCTGATGTATCACTGGGAAGATTTAACAATGTTATTCCAACTGAATTCACTTTGTATCAGAACTACCCGAATCCTTTTAATCCATCCACAACAATAAAATATTTCCTACCTCAGGATAGTAGAATTAAAATAAATATCTATGATACAAGAGGAAGAAAAATAATCGAGTTAGCTGATGGTTTCCAAAGTGAAGGATTCCATACTATTAATTTTAATGCTTCTTCCCTATCGAGCGGAATTTATTTTTATTCAATGACTTCAGAAGCAAACGGAATGAATACTAATCTGACAAAAAAAATGGTTTTAATAAAATAAGAGAACTTTTAAAAAATATATTACTTAGGGTTTCTCATATTATCCTCAAGTCTTATTCCCCAGATATTATTAAAGTTCAGCTTTATTCCACCCATTCGCATCAGCAAAAACATCTGGCCGCGAGTATGATTCTCATGTGAGATAAGCCGGTTAATTATATCGCGCTTAGTCATTTTTATATCTCCGTGTCCTTTGTATGCAATTATTACTTCATCCAAATCACTCTCAGCTGCCTTATCTAAGAAATCCAGTATTGGTTTTCTTGCATCAGTGATTGCAGAAATATAATCCTCCACTTCAGGTGCTTCTTTAGGCGGATGCGCTTCTTCTTTTGGGCAGCCTATCCATACTCCATAATAATTTTTGTCCTTCAGTTCCTGAGGTACTTTATCACCTATCATCTCTTCGTACCAGCCAAGGTCACATTCACCGAGATGCATCAAATACGAACCGATACAATCTTCAGTAGGAATTGGCGGAGCAAATAATTGTTCTTTAGTAACTCCTTCAATGCCTTTGAGAGTTTTTCTGCGGGCATCTTCGAGCATCATTTTAAGTAGTTGGGCTTGAGTGTACATGGATGTTTAATTTAATTTTTCAAATATAAGGATTGCTTCTAAATTAAAAAAGAAATAACAAAAAAAATTACCATGATATGATAATAAATTTTTATAAAAATCACATTCCCACCGCATCTTTTCATTTAATCTATCATCTATAATATTTATATTGCGACATGATTGAATTAAACTACTATCTGTTACTTTCAGCAATTCTTTTTTCACTCGGAGTTATCGGAGTTCTTATCAGAAGAAATGCCATAATTATTTTTATGTGCATCGAGCTTATGCTCAACGCCGTTAACCTTTCACTTGTAGGATTCTCATCATTTCTGGGAAACTCCAACGGTCAGATTTTTGTATTTATAGTTCTGACAGTTGCGGCGGCAGAAGCTGCTATTGGGCTGGCAATTATTATTGCGCTTTTCCGAAATAAAGATACCATCAATATTGATGAGATAAATATTTTAAAATGGTAAACTAAATGGCAAAATATTTTTACCTTGTTACCGTACTGCCGCTCATTGGATTTTTTATCAACGGGCTCTTCGGCAGAAAAATAAATAACGAAAAACTTTCAGGCATAATATCATCGCTCGCAGTATTCATTCCGTTTGTTATAGCGGCTATGACTTTTTTTGAGCTTCTCGGAATGCCGCCTGAAGAAAGAAAAATAATCATAAATTATTTTTCATGGATTGCCACCGGCAGTCTAAACCTCACCTATGCTTATTATATAGACCCACTTTCAATTACGCTGACGATGGTTGTTACAGGTATCGGATTCCTTATTCACGTTTACTCTATCGGCTACATGCACGGAGATAAAGGATTTGCAAAGTTCTTCTGCTTCCTGAATCTCTTCATCTTCGCAATGCTTAACCTTGTTCTCGGAGATACTTTCTTAGTATTATTCCTCGGATGGGAAGGCGTGGGGTTAGCATCGTATCTATTAATAGGTTTCTGGTATGAAAAAAAGTTTACCGGCGAAGCAGCAAAGAAAGCTTTTGTGGTGAACAGAATCGGTGACTTCGGATTCATGACTGCGATGTTTATGATTTTTGCAAACTTCGGAACATTAAATATACAGGAGTTCGTCGGAAAACTTGGCGGTATGCAGGTCGGCGCTCCCCTGTTAGTTATGATAGCTTTACTTTTATTCGTTGGTGCTTGCGGTAAGTCAGCACAGATTCCGTTATTCGTATGGCTTCCTGACGCTATGGCAGGTCCTACACCCGTCTCGGCGCTTATTCACGCGGCAACAATGGTGACGGCAGGTATATACTTAGTTGCAAGAACTTCATTATTATATGCTCTAGCTCCGGTAGCACAAAGCGTTGTTCTGGTAATCGGAATCGCGACAGCTGTTATGGCTGCAACGATTGCGCTTAAGCAAAACGATATAAAAAAGATCTTAGCATACTCAACCGTTTCTCAGCTTGGATTTATGTTCATAGCATTGGGAACAGGTTCATATTACGTTGCGATATTCCATTTGATAACACATGCATTTTTCAAAGCGCTTTTATTTTTAGGCAGCGGTTCTGTTATTCACGGAATGCACGAAGAGCAGGATATCACAAAAATGGGCGGACTGAAAAAATATATGAAGATAACTTTCATTACATTTTTCATAGGCTCGCTGGCAATTTCAGGTATACCTCCTCTATCAGGATTTTTCAGTAAGGACGAAATTCTTTACAAAGTATTTACAAATGTCGGAATCTTCCCGTATCTTATTGTATTAATGACGGCAGCATTCACAGCGTTTTATATGTTCAGAATGGTTGCGCTTACTTTCTACGGAAAAGAAAGATTCGACCATCATCATGTTCATCCGCATGAATCCCCTGCTACAATGACAATTCCGCTTATCATTTTAGCGGTGCTTTCAGCAATCGGTGGATTTATCGGACTTCCGCATTTCTTAGGACCAAATTTACTTGAGCACTGGCTTGAGCCGGTTTTCGCTTCAGCGAATACAGTTCTTGCAGGTATCCACCCGGAACACGAGCATGCAGTTTCAACTGAGTTAATTCTTGTAGCAGTTTCTGTAATTGTTGCAGCAGTGGCAATTATAGTATCGTTTAAGAAATTCTCAGTTCAGGATAAATTTCCTGAGCCAAAAGGATTCGGCAAAGTGCTTGAAAGAAAATATTATGTTGACGAATTATATGATACAGCTTTTGTATATTCAATAAGAGAACTCTCTGAAATTGTTTTATGGAAAGTAGTTGATGTAAATATTATTGACGGAATTGTAAGAGGAACCGGAACATGGTTTAAAAAATTGAGTATCGACTGGAGAAAAATTCAGACAGGTATCATACAGGATTATACTACTATTTCTGTTGCAGGTATTGTGATAATTCTTTTGTATATAATCTTTAAAATGTGATTTAGTTAAAGGTTAGAAAGTTTGTAAGGTTTATAAAGAAGAGCCCTGTTGATTTAATTCAGCAGGGCTTTTTTGTTTGTATGAATATAAAATTTATCATTACAAAATCAAAATTACTTTTCCTGATTTGCTAAGATGTATGCAACAACGTTTGCAATATCCTGATTGGATAATGATTCATAGCTATAGAACGGCATATATTTTTTGCCGAATCTCGACATATAAGTAATTGATTTTAAATTTCCTTCAAAATCTCTGAATAAGCTAGGGACACTTTTTATTTTCGTACCGTCAACATGACAAAATTTACATGCATTATTATAAACTTCTTCGCCTTTAGCTTTATCACCTGTTAACTTTGCAATCTCTTCCTGGTCCTTTTTTAACTTCTCTTTATCAGGTGCAGGTAAGGCAATAGTTGTATAAACCATATCTTTAGCAGGCTCGCTGCCGCCGACCTGTTCATAATAAGCATTAAGCGAAGCAATTTGCTCTTCATTCAACGGGCTGCTGCTTTTAATATATGTAGACCAGCATACAGTTGCTCCCCCTGCATTTTTTGCTACATCTTCACCTTTGAATTTTCCGAGATAAGTCTGAGTTCTTTTATTTGCATTCTTAATGTTTGAATGGAATTTTACAAGCGGATTGTTATCATTGGTTCCGTCTGAATGGCAGTCTGCACATTTCAGATTTGTAACCATCGATGAAGCATAAAATAAATCTTTGCCCTGTTTGGCAAGCTCTGTTGCTGATTTAGTTGTCTTTGTTTTTGTATCAGTAGTAGTTGTATCTTTTTTACCGCATCCGGAAATTAAAAGAATTGAAGATAAAATAAAAACTGAAAGATAAAGTTTAATCATTTTTAAAGTTTAGTTTATTAAGTTTTTTAATTTCGGGAACAGGAGTAATTTACGAAAATGAGCAGCGAAATGAAATAATGTTTTTTATCAAAAAATTTGTACAAACAAAAAAGGCGGATAAGTTATCCGCCTTAATAAAAATTCAGTATAGTAAAATTATTTTTTCTTTGTAGTACTGGTCTTTCCTGCATTGGGATAAAAATTCACTGCTAAATATATTGTTCCCCAATTAAGATTTTTCTTTTGGGAGTTATATGTGCGATAAAATCCGTCATAAAGAAAGTTAGGAAGTTTTGTAGTATATTGTCCTTCATCATCATTTATTACGCCATTTGTACTGCCCCAAGCCTGAGTTTCAGTAATGTTACCATTACTATTGGATTTCATCAGTAAATTTCCTAAATCGTATTTAACACCTAAGGCCATTCCGAATTGAGGTGAAAATTTAGCTTCAATACCTGCATTAAAGTTTACTCCGATTCTGAAGCCTGACATAGTAGCTCTGCTGGTATCAAAATTGTTGAAAGTTCTTTCTAATGTTGAGGTAAAATTATTGAAAGCTAAGTTTGCTCCGAAAAATGGACTTACAACGCCTGTAAAAGATGTAGGCGCAATTTCTATTCCTAAGCCCAGTGAAATTGTTGTTACAGAATAGTTGTACTTTACCGGAACAGCATTGTAAACAAATTGATTGTTGATATTGTACCCGCCATCTATTTGATTACCTGAAACGTTTGATTGAAATGCATTAAAAGAATTGAATGCAAGATAACCAACTCCGCGTACGATATTATATTTATCAAAATTAATTTTTCCTGAACCAAAGATATTAAAACCTGTTTTAGCAGCAAGGTTTGACATCATAAATGAAGTATCTATAGTAGTAGCTTGAATAGTAGCCCCTCCGCCTGGAGGAACAAAATCTCTTAAAATCCAATAGTTCCCGCCTTTAAGTTGATCCATCGGTTCAGCAATCCCGATTCCTATTTGTAGCATTGGCTGGTCAAATTGTGAGAATCCTTTTGAAGTGAAAGCAAATAACGCTAATAAAATAAATGGTATTATTTTTTTCATTTGAGTCTGTTTATATTTGTTAAATTTAAATCAGTATTTTGGATAAAGCTGCTACAACTGCTGTCTCAGCTCTGAATTTCCTTAGTCCTAATGAGAGCACTTTCCAATTAGTTTCTTTTAGCTTATGAACTTCGCTATCTGAAAATCCGCCTTCCGGTCCCGTTAATAAGTATATATCTGTATTATACGGATAAGTACTCAAAGTGTTTTCTGAGTCTGCAAACTCGTACATTGCAAGTTTATTCCCAAACCCAATAGTTTTACTCAACATATCTGAAAATGTTTCCGGTGAATTTAATACAGGTTTGAAACATCTCTGAGACTGGCTCATTGCTGAAAGAATTATCTGGTTTAGTCTTTTTTCTTTATTAACAGAAAAACCTGCTTTATTAATAACTCTTTCAGAAAATACAGGTGTTATGCTTTTTACTCCAAGTTCTACAGCTTTTTCAACAGCAAACTCAAATCTCTCATTACTGCGAAGCGAACATAAAAGTAAATGAACATTAATCTTCGGTTCAAAAATATCAAATTTTGTATTTAAAATCGTGCAAGTAATTTTATCCTTGCCGATACCATCGATTTGACACTCATAGACACCAAGTTCACCATCTGTAATTGTTATTAAATCACCTGCCCTTTTACGAAGTACTTTTGATAAATGAGCAAACTCAAAATTATCTATGATAAGTAAATTCTGCTCGGGAAAAATATTTTTCTTTTCAGTGTAATAATATTCCATAAGGAAGGATTTTAAAAAGAAGCATTGAGGGAAAGAATCAACTGTCCCTTATAAAAATTATTCTGGTGTCTGAATCCCCAGTCAGCCCTGCCGACAAAACCGAATGGTAAAATAAAATTCAGGCCGGCTCCGTAGCCGTTATAAAATCTTGTATCTGCAATTTTATCATATTTATTCCATACTCCGCCTACATCAAAGAAAAGAGTAGCATACAAACCGAATTTATAGCTGAAGTCTTTTAAAATTGGTAACTTGCTTGTAATAGGTAAGTCTCTTCCGGGAATGTAGAAAGGCTGAATAATAGGAATCCTTAATTCGTTTGAATAAAACAGCAAATTTTCACCTTCGAATACAAAATCATCCCAGCCTCTTACTACTTTTCCATAACCCAATTGCGGGCGATGATAGTCTGCAATATTTCCGCCCCAATAGATTGTTGAGTTTATTCTCGTTCCAAACGAAATCAAATAGCTGTTGCTTAGCTTGATGGGAATAAATTTCCTGATATCAATTCCAACTGAATTATAATTTATAATTTCACCCAAGCCATATTTCAAATAGTTTGCAGATATTGAAGCGCCTGCTAATGAAAATTCATAGGAATCTCTTGTGTCATAATTAATATTATATCCTAAAGATAAATAGTTATCAGTACCTGAAGTTGATAAAGTTTTATCTTTAATGTAATCTGAAGTAGATATGCTGTTAAAACCTAAGCTGACGGAATTTGATAAATCTTTAAAAATGTATTTCCCGACTGAAACGCGTGAATTCCAGTTATAAGTTTTATAAGTATAAACATCGTTTACATTTAACGGAGTATTTACCGATTCAGGAATACTTTTATTGTTATTCACGGAATAACCTACATCAAATGAAGTGTAATAATGGTGATGCTTCCCTATCCATGGTATTGAATAGCTTAAATTTATAAACGGGTCATAGAATACACCAAATGCTAAACCCAGTGTTTCGTTTCTTCCTCTGAAATTTCTCCATTTGAGATTAAGCCCCACCCAGATTTTTTTAAGATCTCCGTCTTTAATTCCTCCAATAGGAATTGGAAGAATATAGAAAGTTTCTTCAACAGTAATTAACAAACTGTAGCCTTTATCACTGGAAGGCAAAGGTGCTACATCAACTTTTGTGAAAAGACCAAGATTATAAATCCGCTGAATGTCTCTGTTAAGAACTTCTACTGAAGTATACGAATTCTCCTTTGTCTGCATTTCACGCAGAATAATATCGGCTTCAGTGATTTTGTTTCCGCTTATAACAATATTTTCAATATATAGGCGCAAATCATTTTCCGCAATAACGCTATCGACTACATATTTAGCTGAGTCCCGGGGCTGACATTTTGATTCAACAGTTAACAAAAGAATAAAAAACTGAATAATAATAAAGTACTTTATCAAATTAATTTTTTGGTGCAGCCCTTAACTGCTTTATCTTGTTTTGTAGTAATTTTATTTCCGGTCCATTGGGTTTTACATCCATTGCCTTATTAATCAATTGTTCAGCTTCATCAAACTTCGAAAAATTCATCAGATAATTTGCTCTGCTCATATAAGCATTATAATAAGCATTCATCAGGAATGTATGATAATAGTCAGTTTCCTGGGTAATCTGAAATTTAAATTCCGGCATTACATAGTTATCATAATCCGGTGTAGGCTTTATATATCTGATTAACAAACCTTCAGGCACTCGCATATATGAATTTGCAAATCTCTCCTCTTTGGAAGATTCAACTTCAAAAGTTGTGAAAAAATTCCTGTTAGGATTTTTATCAACTAAGCTGGATAACAACTCCTTGAAGAAAGCCTGAATTTTCATTACATCCTGCCTTTCGGCTTCGGTTGTCGGCTTTGTATATCGTTCAGGAAATTTTTCAAATTTTAATAATTCTGCATAGTATAGCTCAAACTCAGTTTTGCTGTTTTCATAAATTTCAGGGTAATGTTGTTTTATATGCGGCACGTACCATGTTTTTCTTAAAAGCTCTTTGTCGATAATGACTAAATCTTTTCTAATTCCTTCTACATATTGAAAATAAATGGATGCCGATACCCAGAAATCCCATTGTGTAGAAACTATAATAGAGTTTTGCGGAGCGGAATTAAAGACATTGAATGTATAATCTTTTACATAATAATTCTGACTTTCATTAACAAGCTTATAGCTACCGAAAACAGGAATTAGCGCTAGTAGAATTAATACAAGTGAAAGACTTTTCCTAGATGCCTCCGCTGTTTTTCTGACAATGAAGTGAATTCCGAAACCAATCCAGATTGCTGTAATTATATAAGCCAATAAAAAGTATGAATCGATATCGTGAATATCGTAATTTATAGCGTAGATAACGCAAAATCCTGCAAGGAGTATAGTATAGTAAAATAATTTTCTGCTTTTACTAAATATTTCAATCAAGCCAAGAATTGCAATTATTAAAGGTATATAAAAGAATTCCAAAGGATATGCAGATGTAAAATACTTGAACTGCTTAATCATATTTTCTGAGCCTGTAAACATCCAGACACTGAATTGTTTTCCCGAAACGTGGCGGTAGAAATTATCCCAGGTATCAGGATGCCCCCAGCTTAGTACAGGATTTCCCGATCTGACGGGAAGATAAATATAAATTGATAAACCGATTACAAAAGGTATAGCCAACAGCAAAATTCGTTGGAGGGCAAGCTTGTTAAAACCATTAACCGCAAAGAATAAATATAGAAAACCTACTGATAAAAAGATTGTTGTTAAGTGGTTACCAAAGCTAAGACCCAGAACAAATGCAAACAGCAGCCAGTATTTTTCACGTACTAATAAATTTGATTTACTATCTTCTCCGGTAACGTTACAAGCTTTTAAGAACAGATAAATATTAGTTACGATAAAAAATGTATGGAGCGAATAAACTTCAATTGCGTTTGAAGTATCCCAGAATGTTTTTGAAAATGCCAGTATAAGGGATGCAGCAAGTGAAATGTTGTAAATTACATTTTCAGATAATGATGTTTCCCATGTATTATCGTTAAGCTTTAATTTTGCGAATATAAATGTTAGCAAAGTAAAGAACATAACGATAGTAAACGAAGAAATTACTGCGCACATAAGATTCAAACTGTAAACAACAGAGCCTGTCGGCAATAGGCTGAACAAGTGCCCAATTATTGTAAACAAAGGATAACCTGTAGGGTGCGCTACTCCAAGCTTTGCGCAGACAGTTGTAAGCTCGCCTGCATCAATGAAAGTTACCGTCGGAGCAAGTGTAATTATATATGCTATAAACGGAATTACAAAAGCTAAGATCTGATATATTAATTTTGTTTTATTCGTGTTCATAAATTGGAAAATTGAAAATCACTTTTTGACGTTCGGATTTAATTTATGTTCTACATAAATGCATTTGTCTTCAACGTATTCTATTCCCTCAGCTATCGCTCTTTCTTTTGAACCTGCATCTACAACATCAAGCTGAGTCCATATTACTTTTGGCTTATAAGCAAGATCAAGTATTTCATCGATAATTTCAGGAAGGTATCTTGAATTTCTGAAAACGTTCACAATTTCAATTTCATCCGGAATTTCAGTCAACGATGCATAACATTTTATTCCGTCAACTTCTCTTCCTGCTAAGCCCGGATTAACACCATAAACAGTGTAACCGGTTTTTTGCAAATAAATTGTAATATGATTGCTCGGCCTAACGGAATTCTGTGAAAATCCTAATACAGCAATCTTTTTATACTTATTCAGAATTTCATCAGTTGTCATAAAATTTCTTTCTATAAAAAAAGGGTTTGAAATAATTCAAACCCTTTCGAATATTTTATATATTAGACTATATTAATTAACACAGTAATTTTTGTAAACGCCGTCTAAGAATTTCCACATTAATTTAGATGATGTATCTGCTGCGTGTATTGCATGAAACTGTTTTGCAGCATTGTCTGTCTTTTTTAAAATAATGTCTAATTCATCTTTTGAGTGATAAACATCTGCTTCTTCGTGAACTGTGAAGAATTCAATTGCTTTCTCTGAATCTACTCCATAAAAATTCTTTAATCCGGCAATTTTTGTTTTCGATATTTCAGGAACCTGCATTTCATAGGCATATAAAGCTGAAAGCCCTTTAATATAGTCTTCTGATTTGGTTAACTCATACATTCCTTTTACAAGTTCATTCACTTCTTCAATTGGTTCTGCGGTTCTTACTTCTTCGGCTGAAAGTCCTAAACCTTCGGCAAAGTTTATCCATAATGCCGGATGGTTTTCTATTCCTGTTTTAAATCCTTCTTCATCTGCTAAATTTTCTACTAAAGTTTTTCTGATTTCTATATCATCGCAATTTGAATGCACTGCGCTTACAAATCTTGGGAAGTGCTTTACGAAATGATAATATTGTTTTGCATATTCTCTCAATTCTTCAATAGTAAGTTTTCCCTCATTCCATTTTTGATAAAAAGGATGCTCGAGAAGGCTGCTTTTTGCGATTACTGAATTTAGTTCTTTAGTGAAGTTTTCTGTGTTTAGCATTTTTGAAATAGATTTAATTTCTACAATGGGTAAATTTAGAATATTTTTATTAAAAAGAATATTACAATTTATGTCTTAATTTTATTAAAATTACTTCAGCTTTTCCCAAATTATTTTATGCTGCTCCAGGTCTTTTTTCCACACCTCTTCCCCTCCACCATCTGCTGAAGGAAACATCTTATTCTTTTGCTTTTCGTATGACTTTGCAATTTCTGTTTCACCCATAAAATAATAGACTTCACCAAGGGTATCCCATGAATTCGCATCAGATGGATTTATCATTGTCTGTATAATTGCAAAGCTCAATGCTCTATCAAGTTCTTTTTTTCTTAACTCAGCATATACGCAGCTATTAAAAATGGAAGCAGGAATTTTTTTAAGCAATGCTTCTTTTACAATTTCATCCCGATTTTGCTTCAGGCTTATTGCATCAAGAGAAAGATATCTGTTCATTATATCTGCGGATTTGATTCCGTTTTTGTTAACCTCGCTTAGATTATCAAAATCCTGCATATCATTCGGCTCCGCTTTTTCATTTGTAAGCCGTATCAAAAATTCAGGATTTATATTTTTTGAAGTGATAAATTTATAGAGATTTTCTTCCCTGCCGCTAAGAACTTGTTTTCCGTCAACCGGTTCACCTGTCCATTTAGTATACATACATGCCGCATGCATACAGTTGTGCTTCGGAATGTAAAAATATAAATAGTCCTTTGTGGGAGTACTTGGATAGTCCTTTTGCTCGAATCTATATGCGATAATTTCATTCTCTCCGTCTGAAATCACAAGAGAATCATTCTCTACGAAAATAAAATTTTTCATGTTTCTTGCAACAACGTTAGAATCCATAAATTTACTTAACACATCAAAATTCATTTTAGTGGATATTATACTTACACCTTCATTTATAAAAGGTGTTATTGACGATATGCTATGCATGTGCCAGTGGCTATGCATTATATATTTTAAAGGCTTATCAGGAAAATGATTTTTGAGAGTACGCATAACTTTTTCACCTCCCTTTATATCATCAACTAATTGTGTTGCACCTCCACCTTTATCAATAATCGGAACTTCAAGCATTACAAGATATTCCTTAAACTCAACTATAGTACTTTTAGAATTTGAAGAATCAAAATACATAAAGTATAATCCATCATTTATTTTTTTTATTTTATTGATCTCAGATTGAGAAAACAGATTTGTTGAAACAAAAGAAACAACAATAAGGAATAATATTTTAAACTTCATTACCGGCTAAATTATTTAGCAATAAAATTAATCAATTATAAATTAAAAACGAGGTTAAATATTAATGATAGATAGATTGAATTTTAATTTATAAATTACAGCTAACCAAAAGTAACACTATGATTATTTCGGATACCTCTGCTCTTGTGTTAAACTGGACTTCTCCTGACATCTGGAAATCACAAAATGCAATAGATTATTTCAACCGGCTTGACCTGAGCTCTGCCGATGCATTGCTTCAGCTCTTTGATGTGAAAGAACATTACATGCACTTTCAGGCAGTGAGCAACAGGAAATTTTTTGTCCGCAAATGCGCCGTGGAATTTCTTGAAAAGAATAAAGAGGGACAAGTGGTAATTCTTGCTGCAGGTATTGCGCCTCTCTCAGTTGAACTTGCTTCACTTTATCCCGAGAGTACAGTCTATGATGTTGATAAGTATTTAATGAAAGCTAAAGAAATATATCTCAATGGAGTTTGTACGAATATAAAATTTATTGAATGTGATATTACAAATATCGAACTGCTTCATCAGAACCTACTGGATAACGAATGGAACAATGTAAAGCCGACAATTTTAATAATGGAAGGAATAATTTATTATCTTAAACAGGAAGACTTAATAAATATTTTAAAATTTTTTGCTCCGAGTAATTCTTCCTTTGCATGTGACTTTGGAATAACTCCTGAACTTATAGATGAAGATAACAGGATTTTCGGAACGGAAGTTTTCAGAAAAATAAAGGATTCTGTCGGATTAAACTTTGTAAATTTTTACGACCCCGATTATTTTTTAAAGCTGTTAGCAGCGGCAGGATATAAATTACCTGTAAGGTATACAATGAAAGATATTCAGATAGAAAGAATAGGAAGTGCGGAACCGTTTCTCTCAGAAAATCCTGAATGGATAACCTGTGTGCTGAAAAACTAATAACTATTCAAACAAAAAAGGCGTTCAATTGAACGCCTTTTTTTCTAACAATTATAAACTTACACCTGATAATTAATTTGTAATCTCTTCTTCTGCATAGGCTTCCATCGGAGGGCAGGCGCAGATTAAATTCCTGTCACCTTGCGCATCGTTCACTCTGCCTACACTCGGGAAGAACTTCTGGTCTTTCAACGAAGCTACGGGATAAACTGCCTTCTCCCTGCTATACGAATGATTCCACTTCTCTGCAGTAATGCTATAAGCAGTGTGCGGAGCATTTTTTAATACGTTATCTGTCTTATCATAAATTCCATTTTCAATTTCTTTTATTTCCTGCCTTATGTGTTTCATTGCAGTAATAAATCTGTCCAGCTCGTTAATTGATTCACTTTCTGTAGGCTCCACCATCAAAGTTCCCGGAATCGGGAATGAAACTGTCGGTGCGTGGAAACCATAATCCATCAATCTCTTTGCAATATCAACAACTTCAACTCCTGCTGAATTTTTAAATTCGCGTACATCAAATATAAGCTCATGGGCGACCATTCCCCTATCACCTTTATACAAGACTTTGTAATCGTCTTCAAGTCTTGTCTTTATATAATTAGCATTTAATATAGCAAGCTGAGTTGCTCTCGTCAATCCTTTTTCTCCCATCAATTTTATGTAAGCGTAAGATATAATTAAAATGCTTGCGCTTCCCCACGGAGCAGCCGAAACTGCGGTGATGGAATTTTTATTCCCCATCGGAACAACACAATGGCCCGGTAAGAACTCAACTAAATGTTTTGCAACACCAATTGGGCCAACACCCGGACCGCCTCCGCCGTGCGGTATACAGAATGTCTTATGTAAATTTAAGTGGCATACATCGGCATTAATTAAGTCAGGACTTGTAAGCCCTACCTGCGCATTCATATTCGCGCCATCCATATAAACCTGCCCGCCGTTATCATGAATTATTTTACATACGTCTTTTATATTTGTATCGAACACACCGAATGTTGAAGGATATGTTACCATCAATGCAGCAAGATTATCTTTATGCTGCTCAGCTTTGGCTGCAAGATCTTTTAAATCAATTTTACCTTCTGCATCACAGGCAACAACTACAACTTTCATTCCTGCCATAACTGCACTTGCAGGATTGGTACCGTGCGCCGATGATGGTATCAAACAAATATTTCTGTGATGCTCATTTCTGCTGTGATGATATGCTCTTATTACAAGCAGTCCTGTATATTCACCCTGCGCGCCTGAATTTGGCTGCAATGAAATTCCTGCAAAACCTGTTATCTCACATAAATCTTTCTCCAGATCTTTTATAAGTTCTAAATAACCCTCTGCTTGATTCATTGGAACGAACGGATGAATCTCACCAAATTCAGGATATGTAACACCTATCATTTCAGTTGTAGCATTCAGTTTCATTGTGCATGAGCCGAGCGGAATCATAGAGACCGTCAGAGATAAATCTTTATTCTCAAGTTTCTTCATGTACCGAAGCATTTCTGTTTCTGAATGGTATGTATTGAATATAGGATGAGTTAAAAACTCAGAACTTCTTCTCAGATTTTCAGGAATTGAAGATTTAATCGGCTCTGCATTTATTTTGGATTTCTTACCTAATGCTTCAATAAATACGGAAACGATTTCTGTGATATCATCAACAGTTGTCTGTTCATTTAAAGTAATGCCTATATTGTTCTCACCGAAATATCTGAAATTAATATTTTTTGCTTCCGCTGTTGTTTTAACTTTTTCAACTTCTTCTTTAGAATCTAGCTGAAGTCTTAAAGTATCGAAAAATGATTTATTAAGCTGCTTAACTCCCATTGAAGTTAATGCATCATTTAATACTACTGTATTATAATTTATTGTAGTAGCAATTTCTAATATACCTTCCGGTCCATGATAGACGGCATACATGCTCGCCATAATGGCAAGAAGCACCTGGGCTGTACAGATATTACTTGTTGCCTTTTCTCTTCTTATATGCTGCTCACGGGTCTGTAGAGCCATTCTGTAGGCTTTATCACCACGGGTATCGACTGTTACACCAATTATTCTTCCGGGAATGTTTCTTTTGAATTCCTCCTTAGTTGCAAAGAATGCTGCATGAGGTCCGCCATATCCCATAGGTACACCGAATCTCTGGCTGTTACCAACAACTGCATCTGCGCCGAGTTCTCCGGGAGGAGTGATAAGTGCAAGGCTCATTAAATCAGATGCTACAGCTATTAGGATTCCACTCTCTTTACACTTTGCAAAAAATTCTGAGCAGTCAACAATCTCTCCGTTTGAATTTGGATATTGAACAATACATCCGAAGAAGTCATTATTCAGTTCGTTCATGTCGCTATTGTTACCTATTACTAATTCAATACCTATAGATTCCGCTCTGGTCTTTAACACATCAATTGTCTGTGGAAAACAATCACCCGATACATAAAATTTATTTGCATCTTTTTTAGAGTTTGGCTTTACAGCATAAAATAAATGCATAGCCTCAGCTGCAGCAGTTCCCTCATCAAGCAATGAACCGTTGGCGATAGGAAGCCCTGTCATATCAATAATCATTGTCTGAAAATTTAAAAGCGCTTCAAGTCTTCCCTGAGAAATCTCTGCCTGGTAAGGAGTGTATTGTGTGTACCAACCCGGATTCTCCAGAATATTTCTTAAAATAACTGCAGGAGTAATTGTTGGATGATAACCCATTCCTATATAAGATTTATAAATCTTATTCTTTGCTGCAATGCCTTTTATCTTTTTTAAAAATTCAAATTCAGAAAGCGGAGCATCTAATTTCATGGGCTCTTTTTTTCTGATATTATCGGGTATTGTTTCGTAAATTAAATCGTCCAGTGATTTTAAGCCCAATGCCTCAAGCATTATGTTTATTTCATCATCGTTTGGTCCGATATGTCTCTGCGAAAAGTCGTTAATTTTTGTGTAATTTTTCATCTGTAATATATATTATAAGTGTTTTCTTTTAATTTGTTGTTATATTATTTATCAAGTAAAAATGATATTCTGACTTCAGTGAATTTTCCTTCTTCACTTTTTATTTCAAAAATTCCGTCGTGAGTTTCAGTAAGTTTTTTAGTAATAATTAAACCAAGACCTAACCCCTGCTGTTCATATTTATTTCTGTCAAACTGCATGAACGCTCCAATCTTTTTCAAATTCTCCACTGAAATTCCTCTTCCTTCATCTTTTACTTTAATATCTAAGTGAGTTCCTTCCGGATTGTTTTCGACGGTAATGGTAATTTTATTTCCTGTTTTGGAATGACGAAATGCATTATCGATAACTTCATCAAGGATATTCAGCAAATTATCCCTGGAAACTTTAATTTTAACATCTTCTCCGCAAATTAAATTCCAGTCATCTGCTCTTCTGTATCTGGCGCTTTTATCGCTTAAAACTTCCTGTAAACTTTTTTTAATTTCAGATGTGGTATGTTTTTTTAATTCCGCAGCTTTATTTTTATCTGAATTTATTATCTCAAGATTGGCATACAGCAAATTTTTCTTGATTAAAGCATCTAATCTTAGCGCCGAATCTTTTATCATACCGTACATTTCAAAACGCTCTTCTTTATTGAATGCTTCATCCATATCAATCAAAACTTCAACTGTAGTAGCAATGCCTCCCAATGCTGTTTTCATTTCATGCGGCAATGCATAAATGATATTAGACCGAAGCTCGTCTAATTTTGTCTCAGTAACTTTTTTAACCTGGTCAGCTTTATCTATTCTTACCTGTATGGCATTAATTAACTCATCAGCAGTGAAAGGCTTATTTAAATAATCGTCTGCGCCGAGCTCCATGCCTTCGCGAAGATCTTTTAGTTCTGATTTTGCTGTGAGAAAAATGAAAGGAATTTGCGCTGTTGTCTGATCTTTTTTGAGCTCACGAATTACACCGTGGCCGTCAAGAAGCGGCATCATGATATCGCTAATAATTAAATCCGGAAGGAAAGCCTTTGCTCTCTCAACACCTACCTGACCGTTTTCCGCGGTAGTAGTGTCGTAGCCTTCAGCGTCGAGAATATCCTGAATAGTTTCACGGATAAAATCTTCGTCTTCTATGATAAGGATTTTTTTCATTAAGCTATATCATACTAAAATAATTTTTATTTATACAAAAATTAAGTAACAAATTTGTATATTAAAAACTAATTTTGGGCAAAAAAAAAGGCGGTCATAAACCGCCTTTAAAAACTATAATAAATGAGTTTTGATTATTTCACTAATATCATTTTCTTTGTAAAGGTATTACCGGCTGTTTCCAAAGTATAATAATAAACGCCTGAAGACAATGAGGATGCGTCAAATTTAACGCTGTAAGTTCCTGCATTCTTCATTCCGTTTACTAATGTATATACCTCTTTACCTGCCTGGTCATATACTTTCATAGAAACAAATCCTGTATTCAATATATCGTATCTGATTTCAGTAGATGGATTGAACGGATTCGGGTAGTTCTGAGCTAAATCATATTTTGTCGGAACGCCCGGCAATGTTTGCTCACTTAAGTTAGTTATAACAGAATATGTAATATTCATTTTTAACAATCCTGAACATTGCATTGAGACCAAATATTCTCTGCCCAGTACAATCATACCTGCTCCGCATCCGCCTGATGGCATTGTTTGCTGAGCCCATGATGTTCCTGCATCTGTTGAAAGTGATGAATTCGTACCGTAGTTACCGGTCAATACTAATGTAGGATCTTCACGGCAAACGTCAGAATTCCATCCGCTCCAAGTAGTATTTTGTATAGCAAACCAGTTAACACCGCCATTGGTTGTTTTATATCTGTTACTTCCGCTCCAGTTTGTTGCATATCCAAGTTTAGTATCAAAAGCTGAATTACACATTGAAGGAATTTCGCTTAATCCGCTGCCGCCTGAATTTGTATGAACTTTGGTCCAGTTAACGCCGCCGTTTGTTGATCTGAAAATATCGGCAGGAGTTGAAGCGCTGGTTACACCATCTGCAATCATTATATTTCTTGAATCTTCCCAATCAACTATTACATCACATGGGCTTCTGAATGGATATGCTCCGCTGATTTCAGTGAAGTTAGCTCCATTATTTGTGGATTTCCAGAAACCGCCTCCATCAGGAGCATAATACCAAAGATTTGGATCGTTTTGGTCCATTTCTAACGGCATTCCGTAGTTACTGAAATTAATTGTTAAAATCGTTGTCCAAGTTGCACCGTAATTTGTACTTCTTACAACTTTATCTGTAGGTGTACCTTCTATAGCACACATTAAAATATTTGTATCAATCGGACTCATGTAAAATGAGTGGGCAGCCGTCACAGTTCCTGAAGTTGCACCAACTGTTCCGAATGAAGACCATGTTTCACCTTTGTTGTAACTTCTGTACATTGTCTTTCCATATACAACATAAAGCATATCTCTGTTAGTCGGATGGAAAGTTAAGTTATTTCCTATGCCCCCTGAACCGGAAAGTTTTGATACCCATGAAACCTGCATAGTTGCGCCGGCTGTTAAATTCCAGTTCACACCGCCGTTTGTTGTTTTTATGATAGCATCATTTAAGCTGCTGATTGCAAAACCTGTGTTAGCATCAGAAAAAGCAATTCCAACGAGATTTGCCATCATAGGATTAACTTCAAAATTCAAAAACTCAGTGCTGCTGTTTTTATTATTTCTAATGAATCCGCCGCCGCCTGTTAAATGAACTTCTGAACTGTTTATTCCGCTGATTCCTCTTATATCAGTTCTTGTTCTTGATTTTACCGAAGTTAATGTTGGTGAACCGGTAGTAGTCAAAATTGTGCCCCATTCTCCTACAAAGTAGATTATTGTAGGGTAATAATGTGCTGCTAAAATATTTCTGGTTGTTCCGGTAGTAAATGCTGTCCAGCTGTCTCCGCTATTAGTGGTAACATATGCAGTACCGTTATTTCCGCCAATAACACCTACTGCTGCATCTCTGAAACTTACACAATTAAATTTTACATTTGGTAAACCTGAATTTTTAAGTGTCCATGTTAAACCACCATCGCTTGTTCTGTAAACTGTACCGCCATCTCCGCATGCATATCCAACAGTTGATGTAACAAAATCAACGCCATTTACTGAATTTACTGATCCTGTTAAGTAACCTACAAGCCCTGTATTTACTTTTGTTGTTTTATAAACTTTTCCATCACTTCCACCTACCCACACATCATTTCCTACGGAAGCTGCTGATTTATAGTTTACTGAACCATTTGTTGTTCTGGACCAGGTGGTGCCCCCGTTACTGGAACGTAAAATTTTACCATTGTCTCCCACGGCAACTATGTTGCTTTCATCAGGAGCTACAATTGCATTTAACCCCTGAGAGAATGCATTGCAGTTGAACAAGGCAAGAATAAATAAAGATATAACAATCTTTAAATACTTTTCCATTTTTTAGTTTTCTTTTAAAAGTTAGTTTTTTTTGTGAAGCCTAAACATACCAAAACGCTTTTTTTAAATCAATATTAAAACCCGTTATAGTATTTGAAAACTTTTGAGAATTGTGAGTATGAATATTATGAATATTAAGCAGGAGACTTAAAAGTCCCCCGCTTAGTAATATTTTGATCTGAAATTACTTTATAAGAACCATTTTTTTGCTTAATATATTACCGCCGCTTTCCATTGTATAATAATATACACCGGAAGCAAGTGATGAAGCATCAAATTTAACACTGTATGTTCCAGAATTTTTATATCCGTTAACCAATGTATAAATTGCTTTTCCTGATTCGTCAAATACTTTCATAGTTACATTTCCGGCTTTCGGAACGTCATATCTGATTTCAGTAGAAGGATTAAACGGATTTGGATAGTTCTGATACAAACTGAATTTTGTAGGAATACCGGCTAATGTCTGCTCGCTTACATCAGTTATTACTGTATAAGAAATGTTCATTTTTAATAATCCGCTGCATTGCATTGCAATCAGATATCCTCTCTCAGGAACGATTATACCTGCGCCGCACCCGCCTGTTGGCATTGGGTACTCCGTCCAGGTTAAACCGCCATTGGTAGTTAAAGAAGAGTTTTGCCCGTAGTTGCCTGTCAATACAACGGTAGGGTCTTCACGGCATAAATCAGAGCCCCAGCCGCTAAAGCTTGTAGATTGTATTGCAGACCAGTTAACGCCGCCGTTAGTTGTTCTGTATCTGTTACTTTGACTCCAGTTTGTTGCATAAACAAGCATAGAATCCTGACGGGAATTACACATAGAAGGAATTTCACTTGCTGCACTTGGATTTGTATGTACTTTAGTCCAGTTTACTCCGCCATTAGTAGATCTGAAAATATCTGCTACTCCGCTGCCTGTAATTCCGTCTGCAATCATAATATTATTTGAATTACCCCAATCAACTATCAGGTCGCAAGGACTTCTGAAAGGATAATTTCCGCTGACTTCGGTAAAATTAGCGCCGTTATTTGTTGATTTCCAGAATCCACCGTTATCCGGAGCATAGTACCATAGATTTGGATTATTCTGGTCCATTTCCAATGGCTGTCCATAATTACTGAAATTGCTTTCCAGAATAGTTGTCCATGTTGCGCCGTAGTTAGTACTTCTTACCACTTTATCTGTAGGAGAGCCTTCAATTGCACACATCATTATATTTGTATCCAACGGGCTAACATAGAATGAATGAGCTCTGGTAACTGTACCTGAAGATGCGCCTACTGTAGCAAAATTTACCCAGGTTTCACCCCTATCCATACTTCTGTAAATCAGCTTTCCATATACAACATAAAGCTCATCTCTGTTATTAGGATTCATACACAGGTTATTACCTATACCGCTTGAAGCAGATAATTTTGATACCCATGAGATGGTTCTTGATGCACCGGCAGTAAATTCCCATGATGCGCCGAAATCTGTTGATTTAATTATTGCATCCGTAATATTGCTGCATGCAAAACTTTTTCCTGTTAATGAAGATGTTTCAATGCTTACTAAATTACCCAGTATCGGGTTTGGTTCAAAATTATTGAAGTACGTACCGTTAGGAACTTTGTTATTTCTGATGAAACCGCCTCCGCCTACAATTTTTAAATCGAACTGACTTGGTCCGGTAATGGCTCTGATATCGCTGCTAGTCTTTAAATTCCATGCGACCGGTGCTGCAGGATTTTGGAAACTCCCTGTCATAAATGTCCCCCATTCCCCGCCGATATAATACTCAAGAACTCTACCATACACAGTAAGTAAATTTCTTGTAGTACCTGTTGTAATAGAAGTCCAGCTTGTTCCTCCGTTAGAAGTTTTATATGCAGTACCCGCATTCCCTACAACAATTCCGGTATTATCATCCATAAAATATATGGAATTCAACTTTACATTTGCTATGCCTGTACTTACTGACGTCCAGTTAACACCCTGATTTGTGCTTTTATAAACTAATCCCCCATCTGCGCAAGCGTATGCAACTGAAAATTTCACACTGATACCGTTTATAGAATTAGTTGTTCCTGTATTATAACCTGTAACTGCTGAATTTACTTTTGTGGTTTTATAAACTTTACCGTCGCTGCCGCCTATTAAGACCATATCTGCTACCCATCCTGCACATTTGTAATTAACTGAGCCGCCGGTAGTTCTTGACCAGGTAAAACCGCCATTACTTGATCTCATCATTTTACCGTTATCTCCGACGGCAAGAACATTGGAAGTATCGGGAACAACTATTGCGTTTAATCCCTGTGAATAAGAATTTGAAAATAAAAGGGTGAATACAAATAAAGAAAGAAAAATCTTTAAATACTTTTTCATTTAGAAAATAGTTTAAGTTTTTTTTGTAATAAAATGAACCAATTTAATTCGGGGATGACAAAACAAGTTTGTCAAAGGGAGTCGGTTTTATACTTTTCATAAAATTACTTAAACACTTTTTATTAATCAATATTAAAAATATGAGGAAGAATTTACTTCCTCATATAGTATATCAGAATTGTTTTACCGGATTTATTTTACCAATACCATTTTCTTACTCAAAATTGTCCCTTCGGTTTCCATTACATAATAATACAAGCCTGATGAAAGTGACGATGCATCAAACTTAACACTATATGTACCCGGATTTTTTATTCCGTTGGTCAGAGTCATAATGTTTTTCCCCGTTTCATCGTAAACTTTAATATTAACATTTCCTGTTTTTAATACATCAAATTTTATTTCTGTAGAAGGATTAAAAGGATTCGGATAATTCTGATATAATGCATATTTATCAGGTACATTATTCGATACAATACCTTCTTCAATATTTTGCGGTCCGAAAGTATACATTTCTAATTTTAAAATTGCAGAGCACTCAGCCGCTACAATATAATCTCTTCCCGGAACTATCATTCCGGCTCCGCAGCCTCCTGCAGGCATCGTGTATTGAGTCCAGTTTGCTCCGCCGTTTGTTGTAAGCGAAGAATTCTGACCATAGTTACCTGTAACTACTAATGAAGGATCTTCCTGACAAATTTCCCCGGTCCATCCGCTGAATGTAGTTGATTGTATTGCAAACCAATTATCACCGGCATTTGTAGATTTAAAACGCATGCTTCCGCTCCAGTTAGTCAAATACAAAAGATTACTATCAAATGCTGAATTCATTATACATGGAATTTCACTGAATGCTGAACCTACGCCGGGATTTGTATGTACCTTAGTCCAGTTTACTCCTCCGTTTGTAGATTTGAAAACTTCACCCGGCTCTGATGCGCTGGTAACTCCATCTGCAATAAAAATAACATTGGGCTGTTCCCATTGAACAGAAATGTCGCAAGGACTTCTGAATGGATAATTACCGCTTATTTCAGTGAAGCTTATTCCGTTGTTTGTAGATTTATAAAATCCGCCGCCATCAGGAGCAAAATAAAAAACTGCAGGATTTACATGGTCAATTTCAAGCGGAGTACCATAGCTTGTAAAGTCTTTTTCCAGAATAACAGTCCATGTGGTTCCATAATCGGTACTTCTCACTATTCTATCTGTAGGTGCATTTTCTACAGCAGCTATCATTACATTTGTATCTAACGGGCTTACATAAAAAGAATGTGTAGGACCGTTAGCAATATTAGGGGGTATAATTCCGATATATGTCCAACTTTCACCTTTATCTATACTTCGGTAAATTCCTCTTTGATAAACAACGAAGAGTTCATCGCGGTTTTGCGGCACAGTACAAAGATTATTTCCAATTCCTTCTACAAGTCCTGTAACTTTAGGTACCCATGCAATATTCATTGAAGTTCCTGCAGTAAATTCCCATGACTGTCCTGAATTGGTTGTTTTAATTATTCCATCATAGTTACTGCTAATTGCATATCCTGTAGTAGAATTCAGATAGCTGATACTAACTAAATTTGTCATAACCGGATTAACTTCAAAATTCAAAAACTCAGAGCTTGCATTCTTATTATTTCTGATAAACCCCCCGCCGCCAACTATGTGAATATCAGAAGCACTCGTACCTGAAATACTTCTTATATCTGATGTTATTCTGGATTTCACCGAAGTAAGAGTTGGAGTTCCTGTAAATTTCAGAATCACTCCCCACTCCCCTGTTATATATG
>JBHEKU010000155.1:0-18778 GCA_041859205.1 Ignavibacteria bacterium
CCTCGGAGATTTTTGGTGAATACATGATTTGTTTTTTTATTTGATAAAAGTTTCTTTCAGAAATATTATACCATCATAAAACATTAACCGCATTTCTTAAATCCTCAACTATTAAATGAGCATATCCCTCAGTAGTTTTGATAGACGAATGTCCTGCAAGAACTTTAACTTTATAGATACTTATACCCTTTCTCAATAATTGAGTAATAAACGTATGTCTTAAATTATGAAAATGTAAATGGTCTGGTAATGCTGCTTTTATAACACATGATTTAAATTTTGTTGTTATAAAGCTTTTGTCAAAAGGTCTGTCGGTATAACTTTGGAATAAATATTTTTCACCGATATAGGTTTCTTTGTTTTCATTTTTCATAGCTAATATTACAGGATAAAGCTTTTCCGAAATCGGAATAGAACGGATTTTAGTAGTCTTTGTTCTGTGATTTTCTTTATTTAAAACCTTAATGATTTTATCTTCTAATAAAATATCTTTCCATTGGAGATTTAATATTTCCGCTAATCTCATTCCAGTATACAAACCAATCATTACAAAATTTTTTAATAAAGGAATATCTATAGCATTAATCAATAAGAGAATTTCATCATCAGTAAAAACCATCTTTTCTTTTTGAACCTCTTTGATTTGTTTTACATCAGTAAAAGGATTGTGATAGGAGTGTTTAAATTTTTTAGCCAGATTGTAGCTTGATTTGAGATTTCTTAGTTCAATATTAAGAGTAACCGCACTAACAGAATTTAATCTAATTTTTTTGAAATGCTCAATATCTTCAGGAGTTACATCAAACGCAATTTTATTCCCTATTATATTTATAAACTCTTTGAATGCTCTTTTATATAATTGCAGAGTTGATTTAGTGAAATTATTTTGAACGTAATCCAAAACGAATTCACTTAAAGATTTGACGGTAAAGAATTTGCTTTTGTTTTGTTCGGTGAGAGTTGTTTGGAATTCGACTAACTTCTTTTGGGCTTCTTTATAATTTTTTGTTTTAGCAGAAACCTTTTTTGTTTGTCCTGAAAGTTCATCTTTATAAAAGATGTAATAAACTCCGGATTTTCTTTTTGATAGAAACATGATTACTCCATTTCTACCGGATACATAAAAGTAAGTAAGTATATGCCCACTTGTATGCCCACTTAACGAAAAAAGGCACTCAGGAAATCTCCTAAGTGCCTTATTTTTATGGTGGACAGGGCCGGAATTGAACCGGCGACACACGGCTTTTCAGGCCGTTGCTCTACCAACTGAGCTACCTGTCCTTACAAAATTTATTTCTAAACTTTTGGTTTCAGACGATGCCGCTTTCGCGAATTGCTCAAATTGAACTGCTGTCTCTTAGAACGAATTACCAAAATACCGATTTTCTGAAAGTTAATCAATTGCAAAAATGGAAAATCTTTAAAAATTACAATTTATTTTAATCTGACAGGTATTTTTTCATTTTATTATATCGCTTATAATAGTATTTTAACACTTTCATCTGTCTTTTTTAAGAATTTTAATCAGAAACAATAATATTTATGAAAACAAGAGGTCCTATTTCAAAATTCATCGAACAAAATTTCCTGCACTTTAACGCTGCTGCCTTAATTGATGCTGCAAAAGGATATGAAGAACACCTTGATAACGGCGGTAAAATGCTCGTATCTCTTGCCGGTGCAATGAGCACGGCAGAACTTGGTATCTCTTTAGCAGAAATGATAAGACAGGATAAAATTGCAATCATCAGCTGCACGGGAGCAAATCTTGAAGAAGATATTATGAACCTTGTTGCTCACTCTCATTACAAGCGTTTGCCTAACTACAGAGACCTTAGCCCGCAGGAAGAATGGGACTTACTTGAAAATCATTATAACCGTGTAACAGATACCTGTATCCCTGAAGAAGAGGCATTCAGAAGATTGCAAAAGCATATCCACAAATTATGGAAAGAAGCAGATGATAACGGCGAACGTTATTTCCCGCATGAGTTTATGTATAAAATGCTGAAGAGCGGAGTACTTGAACAATACTACGAAATCGACCCGAAAAATTCATGGATGCTTGCAGCAATGGAAAAGAATCTGCCGATTGTTGTTCCGGGCTGGGAAGACAGCACAATGGGAAACATCTTTGCATCATACGTTATCAAAGGTGAAATAAAAGCCTCTACAATGAAAAGCGGTATTGAGTATATGGCATGGCTTGCTGACTGGTATACAAAAAATTCAGACGGTAAAGGCATTGGATTTTTTCAGATCGGCGGCGGTATTGCCGGTGATTTCCCTATCTGCGTTGTACCTATGCTATATCAGGATATGGAAATGCATGACGTTCCATTCTGGAGTTACTTCTGCCAGATTTCAGATTCAACAACATCTTACGGCTCGTACTCAGGAGCAGTCCCCAATGAAAAAATCACATGGGGAAAGCTTGATATTCATACTCCTAAATTCATAGTTGAATCAGATGCTACCATCGTAGCGCCTCTTATATTCGCATGGATATTAGGACAGTAAAAGATATTTATAAATAGTTATCAGACTTAAAAGCCCGTTTAAAAACGGGCTTTATTTATATTAGAGAAAATAAATTAATATAGTTCATAATTTCTAATAACCCTTATGAAACCCCAAAAAAATCTTTTGCTTATCAGCCTGCTGATTTGCTCGTTTATATTATCTTCCTGTTCTTCATCTTTCATGGTAATAGATTCTCCCCGGACAATGCCGCCGCCACGCAAACTTGATAAAAAACCGCGAGTTGCATTGGTACTTGGAGGTGGAGCGTTTCTTGGAATGGCTCATCTTGGCGCTCTAAAAGTATTCGAAGAAAATAATATACCTATAGATTTAATAGTCGGTACAAGTGTAGGCAGTTTTGTAGGAGCAATGTATGCCAATAATCCTAACAGCGATTCACTCAGAGTTCTAGCAAGTAAAGTAAAGGCTGAAGATATCTTCAATGCTTCAATATTTAATTCAATGGTAGGATTTGTTACCGGTGAAAATCTGCAGGACTATATAAAAGCTCACATCAAAACTAAAAATATAGAGCAGTTAAAAATTCCTTTTGTTGCCATTACTTCTGATTTACTAAGCGGAAAAACTATTGCTCTTTCGTCGGGACCGATAGCGCCTTCAGTCAATTCTTCATGCGCTATTCCTATGGTATTCGAGCCTGTGAAAATGTATGGAATGGTATTAGTAGACGGAGGCGTATGGAACAACGTTGCAGTAAATATAGCAAAAGAATATAATCCTGATGTAGTGATAGCAATTAACCTTATGTCAGTTCTTCCATCCGTAAAGTCAGAAGATATAAAAACTTTCATTGATGTATTGAGAAGGGGCGGACAGGTAAATGCTATTAACATTGGTAACCATAATGCAAGCTTAGCTGATGTAACTTTAAATCCGAAAGTAGACCAGTTCCCTCCTTTAAGCGATGCCTACGATAAACAAATTTACGATGCAGGATATACTGCAGCTAAAGAAAAGATTGAAGAGATAAAGAAAGTTATTTCGGAGAAGGTTAAGAATGATTAATAAAATCAACAAGCATTAATTTAAAAACGGGGCGTTTAATACGCCCCGATATATTTCTTACTTTATCCAGTCAGGGACAACAATTCCGCTTTTTATAGAAATCGAACTTCCCTGCATCGGGTCATTATTATCTTTATAAATTCCCATATTTCCCTGAGGAGGCGTTCCTGTTTTTCTTGGTTCATCTAGTGCTTCCATCAGAAATGTAGGGACAGTTTTTCCGTGAGCTTTATATTGTATATCCAACTGCGATAGCAAACCGTTTATTACAGGTAATTCTGCTGCATCACTTGTGGAACCTTCTGCTCCTGTTTCTCCTATGAAAATCTGAAGCTTTGGATATTTTGTCTGATAATATTTAGTTACTCTGGATTGCCAGTCAAAAACTCCCGCAGGATTGCCTATTCCGGGCGCATCCGGATATGGGTCGATGAAGACAAACGGAAATCCGCCGTTCCACTTTTCATCCCAGTTATTTACAAGGACTTCAACTAAGGCTTCTTCGGTATTACCGCCGGGTTGAGGAGCTAAGTTTCCCACTGAAAAAGTCACCGGAATATTTATATCACCTAATGCGCTTTTATAATTTTCCATTATAGTTTTTATATCAGCGGGACTGTAGCCGTTCAGATTAACTTCATTGCCAATGAGTATACACTTCACCTGTGAAATATTATCGCCTAACTCATCTTTTAATTTCGATACCCATGTATCAACATTATCTGAATTCAAAAACCATGCTTTATCATTTGATGTGCCGATAACACCTTCAACGTCGCTATCCGCTTTCATTACATTCATCAATGCAGCAGCATCCGGGTCAAGCGTTCCTGTATTTTCAAATCCGCCAATAAGAAATGAATATATTCTTACAAGCTTGAATCTTTTTGTGATTTGAGTTAATCTATCCGTAGCGCATTTATTTTTCTTATCGGCATCATACATTATGCTTGGATCCTGCAGCCAGTTTGTAAACAAAACGTTGAATGCAATACCTGCATGATGAGTAAACGGCGATTGTGCCGGAATAGAATAATTGTTCTGCGCAGAGAGTGATGCAGAAAACAGAAGTAATAAAAATAACAGTGTTTTGATTTTGTTCATTTGGGGTTTGGGGTTTAAATATTTCTTTGAATATTGGTAAAACTATCTAAGAAATATTTTTAATTCAAGATTCATTTACTTCACAAGCACCATTTGTTTTCTTTCAAAAAAATCTCCTGCTCTCAGAGTATAAAAATATACTCCGCTTGCAAATGTACTCATGTTCAAATTTATATTGTAAGAACCCGGCGATAAATTTTCCTCATTTTCTTCGTAAACTTTCATTACTAAAATATTGTAGACAGAAAATTTATACGAGGAGTTTTTTGGTAAATCAAATCTAATTGTAGTCGATGGATTGAAAGGATTTGGATAGTTCTGCCCTAAATCAAACTTGGAGGGTATTCCTGTTGAATTGTTTTCCACACCCACATTTACACCCAATGCGAAGTCATCTATCTGCACCATATATCCGTCTCCGCTGGAACAGTTCATATAATATCGAAAAGCTACATACACTGTGCTCGGCGTAGAACCTGTAAGCGAATAAGTATACCGTGTAAACTTTCCATACTGACTTCCCGGAGCCCATTTTATGGTACCAAGTTTTTTTGTAAAACTTGATATATTCTGATTAGTAGTTGATATCCAAATCTGCATACTATCCTGACTGTTCAGATAGCATCCCGTAGCAAAAAATCTTAATGAATCACCAGCTACTGTAGCAAGTCCCGGTGAAATTAGCCATGCATCAGCTACACCGAACGTAGATGAAATGGAATCTAACATTCCGGAATAATAATTTACACTGACTGCTCTTTTACCGCTGTGAGATTTTGTTGCTGTGAATGGGGACAAATATGAAATGTACTGACCTGAATCTCTTACCTGCCACTGTGCACTAGGTCTAATTGCAAAGCCTGAATTATTTACAGCAATCCAGCCACCCGGCAGTGAACCGGGCGACACGCCATCGAAAGTCATAATATATCTTGGCTGTGCAAATATGTTGTGAGTAAAAAATATAAATATGTAAAATATTTTTTTCATAGAAAAAATTTAAGCTGGGCTAAAAAAAAGGGAGCCATAAGCTCCCTTTAAAATCTTATTACTTTATACTTTTCACTGATTACTTTACAAGCATCATTGTTTTTATCTCGGTTTTCTCATTTGTAATAAACTTATACAAGTAAGCGCCTGTTGCAAAATTTGATGCATCCCATGTTGCAGAGTATTGCCCCGGTGCATAAACTCCGTTTGCAAGCACTGCGACTTCTCTTCCTGTCATATCATAAATTTTTAATGACACAAATCCCTGAGTTGAAATATCAAATGAAATATTCGTTACAGGATTGAAAGGATTAGGATAATTTTGCTTTACAGTAGAGACTTTAGAAACGTTATTATTATTATTTGATGATGGTCTGTTTCCTAAATCAGAGCCTGATTTAATATGCTGAGCATAAATATCATATCCGCTCGAACCGAATGTTCTGCCGTCAGCCCATGCAACGTTACATCCGCTCATGCCGCCGTCAAACACCATTGATGGTCCTTTTACTAAGTCAGTTGTAGTTACAAACACACCGTTTGAGCTCCACATTGTGCTGCCATAATAATCTATTCTCTGTGCAAGCAATCCGTAATTTGTTAAACCGTCATCGCTGTAACCAATCCAGCATGCAATTAATCCGCCGAGAGCATCTACTGCAGCAACCTGAGGATTAAACCTGCCATCGGCAGTTACGGTACCGTCAACTCTGTATGAAATTCTTTTTCCGTTATTGGTCCATTGGGTTTGTCCGTTATGATTTACATTTTGTCCGTACAATCCATGACCTGCAGCAGGCTGGCTTCTGTCATCAAGCCATACTATATGCGCTCCGCTATGTGCATCTGAAATACAATATGGTCGTGTCTGGTTATCTGATGTTGTGCAGATAGCTTTTCCGTGTGAACCCCAGTATTTATTGCGGGCTGAATCTACACGCTGAGCATAAATATCGCTGTGTGAATCATGTCTGAAATCTTCCCATGAAACTATGAAACCGTAATCCTGGTCTTCACACATCGAAGGACGATATTGAGTTAAAGTATCGTGATTAATGCAGTGGTGAATATTCCATAGTGTATCTCCGCCTAGAGTTACATGCTGGGCAAAAATATCTTCTTCCCATCCGTCAGCAGTTGTATCAGGCATCGAGTAAGCAAAATAAACGCCTTTTGCTGCATCTTTGCACATATCAAATGAATTTGTACCAAAGAATGAAATTCTTAAATCATTTGCGTCCCATAATCTTAAACCTGTTGCATCTAATTTTTGTGAATATAATCCACTTGCAGAATTGAGCCATCCGAAAATTGCATAACCTGCTTCAGCACCCATACATCTTAATTGAGTCATGTTGGGATAAGGAACTGCTGAAACTCTAACTCCGCCCGCAGTCCACATTAATAATCCGTCTACTCTTACTCTTTGTGCATATACATCATGGCTTCCGTTTCTGCTGTCTCTCCAGCCGATGATTGCTCCACCGCCTGCATCGGATGTTATACACGGCATAGAGTGATCGCCTGTATTTCCGCTGATATTAATACCGCCGGTAGTCCATTGCGCCTGCCCGAATGCATTAACTCTTTGCGCATAGATTTTTGAAGTTGGTACATCAACCCATGTCATTATTAAGCCGCCTGCTCCGTCAGGGCAAGTTGCAACATTCTGCTGATTCCCGCTTGCTGTCGAAACTGAGTTATTAATATTTGGGTCGGTTGACCATTGGGAAAAGATAGTGGAAGATAAACCGAAAAAAACTACGAGAAGTAATAGTTTCTTCATTAGAGGTTAATTAGATTAAATAAAATTTGTTTTGTCCTATAAACTTGTAGGAAAAATGTTGGAATTTTTCCTGAGTGATGCTTCAAATAAACCAATTTGAGAGGAAAAAATCAATGAATTTTGGAGTCAAACCCTCTTTTTTCAAAGGAATTCTTTTTTCCAATTGTGAGTGCTAATTAAAAACAAAAAGGGAGTTTTTAGCTCCCTTTTTGATGTTTTTAATTATTTTTTGTCTTTTTGTTCAGGCATTCCCGGAGGATTTACATGACCGTCGCCATCTCTCTGCTTGTATTCAGGTGGAGGTCCCCTTCTTCCGTCAGGTGGAGGAGGTCCTCTTCTATCGCCGCCAGGTCTACCTTCCGGAGCATTCATTCTCATTACATCTAAAATAATTTCGTCAAATTTCTTTTTCTGTTCATCTGTACAGAGTTTTCTTACCTCCCGGAAATTATCAAATGCAATTAAATCAACTCTTGCTTCATTATTTCCAATTTGTGTAGTTATTTCTTTTAGCTTATTTGAATCTATATCAGGATTAGACAGATTAGAAAAAAGTTTATCTTTGAGCTCATGTGTTTCTTCTCGTAATTTATGAATCTGAGAAATATGAGAATCGCGGATTTTATCAATCGCTTCCATCTGAGAATCGGTCAGCTTTAACTGCTCTTTAAGATACATCTTAGCTTCAGGTGGTGGTCCATGCTGTCTCTCATCTCCCGGAGGAGGCGGAGGTGGTGGCGGAGGATGCGGCCCCTTGAATCTTCCATACCACATAAAAGAAAGTGTGCCTACATTAATGAGTATAAGTACAAGTATAATCGTAAACAGCAACTTGTTCTTTGAAATTGTTTCCATTGGTTCTAAAAATTAAAAATTATAACTATCATTGTTAATAAAATCGTCAAAGTAACCTTTTGATTCCTTCTTAGTATTTATATCTTTATTCTTAGAAGATTCAGTTGTTTCGGTAGCTTTAACTGTAGTCGTTTCAGTAGTTATCTGCAGAATAGTCGCAACGTTTAGCACAATAAAAATCAGCATCACCAAAGCATACTTAATTCCTGTATTGTAATTCCATCCCGGGATATTAGTCTGAACAGGCTGCTGATTCAACCGTGACATTACTTTTTCGTATAGGAAAGGATTTGCCTTCGCGCGCTGCATTCCCTCTATAGTCTGCATTGTCAGATTAATCTGCTCTTCGGTTTTGTTTTCTGTTTTATTATTGTTATTCATTGCTTATATATTTAGATGTATAAAATTTAAAAAACTTGCGTGCATTTATCAGAATACAAAATTATGCAGTTATTCACTGCTGTAATAATCTTTTAATATTTTTTTCAGATTACTTTTAGCCCGGAAAATCAGTGACTCGACAGATGAAACTGATAACTTCATTACCTCCGCAATTTCTTTATAACTGAGGTTTTCAATCTGGCTTAATGTAAATGCCGCTTTCTGATTATCTGATAATTTATTCATCGCATCAAATAAAATTTTTGCACGCTCTTTATTTTCAATAATAATTCCGGGGTGGTTAAAATCCCCTATTTCCATCTCATCTTCTTCGTTGGAAAAAATTGAAGTGATGAACGCAAAACGCTTCTTCGCTTTTCGTTTACGGAGTAAGTCTAATGCCTTAGTCGTTGCAATTCTGTAAACCCATGTATATAGCTGCGACTCTCCTTTGAACTTCGAAATTGAATTATAAATTTCAACAAAGACTTCCTGAGTTAGATCTTCTGTATCTTCTTTATTTTGTATTATGGAAAGGATTGTATTATGAACACGGTCCCCGTAGCTCTCAATCAAAAATCGAAAAGCCTCTTCTTTTTTGGCAAGAAGACCTTGTATAAGTTCCGGTTCAGTCAAAGGGGTTAGTTTTCATAGAGATTAGAATTATAACTAAAATACAAAATAAATTTATGATTTTAAAAGGTAATGAATAGCATTTTTTTATTTTACTCTCATTGATTGTTATGACATTTCTGTCTGTTATTGTCCTATCAGACATACAGATATTCAGCGAAACAATATATACAATTAATTTATTACACATAAACAAAGATAACAATTTCAATTAACGGTATAAAAATTGGAGTAAATACAATTATGAATAAACCGTTACAAATTCCTTTTTATCTCAAAATATCACAGATTATTCTGGGAATAATAGCTCTTTTTTTTGTTTTATATATAGGGCAAGCAATTATTCTCCCGCTAATTTATTCACTGATACTTGCCATACTTATGAATCCGGCAGTAAATTATCTGCTCGGAAAAAGAGTAAATAAAATTCTGGCGATAACGATTGTCCTTCTCGTTACGACTATAGCTTTACTTGCACTGGTTTATTTTATATCTGCGCAGATGGTAAGCTTCGGAGAAGTTCTCCCGCAGCTGAAATCGGAGTTTAATATGCTGCTGTCACAAACAATAGATTTTGTTTCAAAAACTTTCAACGTTGATCAAAAGACTATAAACGGCTGGATCGCAAAAGGTAAAACTGAACTCAGCGCCAGTTCTTCCGGCCTCATAGGACAAACTTTAAGCACGTTCACAGATGTTGTTCTGGTTTTCACTTTGCTGCCGGTTTATATTTTTATGTTTTTGTATTACAAGCCTTTACTACTTGAGTTTATTTCAAAACTATCACCTGCTGAAAATAAAGATTCGGTGGGAGAAGTATTAGTTGAAACCAGGCTGCTTGTCCAAAGTTATCTAAGCGGGCTTCTTCTGGAAGCCGCAATAGTTTCAGCCTTGAATGCTTTGGGTCTTTTTATACTAGGAGTAGATTATGCAATTCTCATTGGACTCATAGGCGGAATTTTAAATATAATCCCCTATTTGGGAGGAATCATTGCAACCGCTATACCTATGCTTCTTGCGCTAGCGACTAAGTCACCGACGACTGCCTTACTTGTATTAGGTGTTTATCTGTTAGTACAGTTCATTGATAACAATTATTTAATGCCGGTTATTGTTGCATCACGTTTAAGAATAAACGCACTTTTTTCAGTTATTGTTGTTTTAGTAGGAGGAGCCTTATGGGGAATAGCAGGTATGTTTTTATCTATACCGCTCACCGGATTGTTAAAAGTTATTTTTGATCGCGTAGATTCACTGGCACCATTTGGATTTTTATTGGGAGACACTATACCTAAAAAAGAAAGCGGCTTTATGAAAATAATGAGAAAAAAGGCTAAGGAAAAAAAGGATGATCCAAAAAAACTTGATGATAAGAAAGTTGATACATAGACAAAAACTACTTGACATATAAAATATATTAACAACTTTTTCTAAAATTAATTTTAATGATTATGAAAAATGAAAAGAATAAAACAGTAACAACAGAAGGCGAAGAATTACCGGGTTATCCTTCCTATCCTAAAGACGAGGATATCTATAAACAATTTAAAGAGGAACAGGAGCTCAATCCTGACGATTTAACATCGGGAAAAGAACCAAACCTAAAGCCTAACGAAAGAAATGCCAAAGATTTTAACGAAGACGTTTCCGGAGGAGACCTTGATGTACCCGGAGCAGAACTGGACGATGATTTAGAAAAGATCGGCGATGAAGATGAAGAGAATAATTATTACAGCCTTGGAGGTGATAATCATACTGACCTTGAAGAAGACAAGGGAGATTAATTAATTTAAAATTTTAATAAATTTATTATGGACGAAAAAAAGAAAAATCCGCCAATGGAAGATATAATGAAATCAGACAGGATTTTTGAAGATACAAATTCTCCTGATTCTATGGAGGATAATATGAAGTCAGATCGCTTTATTGAACATAAGGTGCCAGATGATAAATCTGATGAAACTATGGAAGAAAACATGACAACGGACAGGCATCTTGAAGATGATAATTATCCTACAACAATGGAAGACGTTATGAAAACTGACAGATATATTGACGAAAGAGAAACTAAAGAAGGAAACGAAACTGTAGACAGTGATCAGGCAACTTTAGATAAAGAAGAAAATGCCTGAACCAATTTCACCGGCTGAAATGCCGGTGAGAATTCAGTTTAAGCTTTGGATTTAATTGTACTTATTCCGAATAATTTATAAATCATACACTTCGAAAAGATTCCTGAAAGTAGAGGCAGAAATCCTGCCATTGCCCACCAGCTTCCGAATACAAGCCATCCGGTTAAAATTATCCCAATACCAAATATTATCTTTAAAACTTTATCTATACCGCCAACATTTTCAATCATTTAATATTAGATTTTTATAATTTTCTTATTCTTAAGAATGAATGAGTAATTAAGAATTTTTCTTTGTATTTATACCAAACAGTTTATACAACGCGCATCTTGAAAATAACCCTGTAAGTAAGAATACAACTCCGACCAAAGCCCACCAGCTGTTAAATACAAACCATCCGACGAGAATTACACCCAAGCCTAGTACTATTCTTAAAATTTTATCTATACCGCCTACATTTGCTTCCATAAAATAATTTTTAGTTTACTAAAATATTTTCATTCACTGAAGATGTTACTTCCAGTGCAGGTGGATTTGCTAAGTGCTTTTTAACCGTGCAAAGGTTTGCCGATGCAATGACTGCGCTTCTGTATTTTTCCGGGAAGTCAGGCGGAAGCTGAATATCAACATTGATGTTACTAATCAGATGTGTTTCATTATTGAAATCCATCGTCTGAACAATTTTAATATTATCTGCAGAAATATTTCTCTGGTCGCAGAAAGATTTTACATAAAATCCTGCGCATGTACCTATGGAGGATAAAAATAAATCGAATGGTGAAGGAGCGCTTCCGTCTCCTCCGGAGTTTTCCGGCTGATCTGTTTTTATTGTATACCCGTTAAAGCTTGCACTGACTTTTTTATTGCCTTCAAATAGTATTTCCATTTTCATTTTGAGATGTCCTTTCTTTGCTTGTTTTAAACATACTGAATAATAACCCGCCCATTACTGCCCCGTATATTGTGCTGTTTATAGGATTGGAAGTTATTGCGCACGTGCCCGATGCGCATCCTATATAAAAGTAATACAGATATCCGCCTATTGCTCCGGCTGTGATACCTGTTATTGTTAAATAATATTTTTTTATAAAACCCATTTTTGTTTTGTCAAATTTTTTTACAGCAGTTTTCTAAACAGTCAATTATTTTCATAAAATCATTTTGCTTTAAATAATAGTAGCTGAATTTTCCGCTCTTCTCAAAATCAATTATTCCTTTGTCTCTCATCAGAGTCAGATGCTGGGATAGTATAGGTTGCTCTATATTAAGCATTTTTTGAATGTCTGTATTACTCAGTTTAGAATTATTCCTGATAAGGTCAATTATCGCCAGCCTCACCGGATGAGCCATAGTCTTCAACATTTCAGAAGCCTTATTCAGTTTTTCCGGTGAAGTCCTTTCCATAAGTGTTTTCATATATACAAATATAGATATTGCTATGTATTATTGAAAGGCATTTCTACATCCACAAATAATTTACTTTTACTCTTCAAAATTCCACTTTTTCACCATTTCATAAACTGCGACACCGTAGGCAACTGAAACATTTAAACTTTGTTTCATTCCAAGCATCGGCAGCTCAAAAGATAAGTCTGCCATATCGATTATCTCTTTAGATACACCGGTAATTTCATTACCCAGGACAAGACAAAGGGGGAAATCATCACTCTTCACATTCCAGAAATAATTTTTGGAATCGGTCAGCTCAAGCACCGCTATCTTAATACCTTCAGCCTTAAGCTTTTTTACGATTTCAACCGGGTCCTTATGATATTCCCACGGAACTGTGAGCGTTGCACCAAGAGCGACTTTTTCAATTTCTTTTCTTGGAGGATAAGGTGTATATCCTGTAAGGTAAAGCTTTTCTATAAAAGCCCCATCGGAAGTTCGGAAAATTGCTCCGACATTAAAAATGCTTCTAATGTTATCGCAAACTACGTAGATCGGCGCGCGTTTGTACTCATGAATATTTGAAAGTTCTTTGCGCTCTTTTTTAATTTCTTCGTGTGAAAGTTTTCTCATTAATTAATTCAAAAATTTTATTAACAAATTCTGGGAAGTTGCTCCCCTGTAATCATATCAAGAATTCTTTTTGTACCTATTCTGCTTATCAAAGTAACTCCTTCATTATTTTTTTTCTCAACTCTTCCTATAATTTTCCCTTTGCCGTGCTTATTTAGAATTTTCACTGATTCATCAGAAAATTTTTCAGGAATAAATGAAATAAATCTTCCTTCGTTAGCAACGAACATTGGATCAAATCCCATAAGCTCGCATGCTCCGTTAACGTCTTCTCTTACAGGAACATCTTTTTCATTGATTACAAATTCATATCCGCTTGCATTGGAAAGTTCAACGAGACCGCTCACCAATCCTCCACGTGTTAAATCACGCATGCAATGAATTTCTATTCCTGCGCTCAGCATATCCTGCACAACATGATTTAATGGTTCACAATCACTTTCTATGGTTGTTTCAAATTCAAGATTTTCCCTCGTCGCCATAATAGCAATTCCATGTCTGCCAATATCTCCGTTAATAAAAATTAAATCTCCTTCCTGTATAGCTGACGGAGCAATTATAAAATCATATTCTATAATTCCAATGCCGCTGGTATTAATAAATATCCCGTCGCCTTTTCCTTTATCCACTACCTTTGTATCACCCGTAACAATTTTTACTCCGGCTAAATCACAATTTGTTTTTAATGAGTTGACTATTTTCCATAGAGTTTCCATTGGTAAACCCTCTTCAATTATCATTCCAAGACTTATATATAAAGGCTTAGCACCTGACATAGATAAATCATTCACCGTTCCGTTAATTGCAAGGCTTCCAATATCACCTCCCGGGAAAAACAAAGGTTTTACAACATAAGAATCAGTGGTAAAAGCAATTTTATTTTTTTCAAGATTCAATAACACCGAATCCGTTCTCTGTTCCAGAAAAGAATTTCCGAATGCAGATATAAACATCTTTTCAATCAGCTGCTGCATTAGTTTTCCGCCGCCGCCATGCGCCATCATTACATTAGGGTAATTTGCTATCGGTATCGGGCAGGATAATATAAAATCTTTTTCGTTCATTAAATAAATTTTCTAAACTTTCACTTTATTTCTATATTTATAATAAGCGGCACACGCTCCTTCTGAAGAAACCATTGTTGCTCCCAGCGGATGTTCAGGTGTGCAAATTCTTCCGAATGCTTCGCATTCAAGCGGTTTTTTTATTCCCTGCAGAATCAATCCGCTTATACATTCAGAAGGTTCATCAACTACAATATCATTTAAATTAAATTTTATCTCTGCATCATACTCAGAGTAATTATCATTTAATCCTAAACCGCTATGAGAAATTTCTCCTATTCCCCGCCACTTTCTGTTTCTGATTTTAAAAACTTCTTTAATAATATTTTGCGCATGTACATTCCCGCCTTCATCAACAACCCGCGAATATTGATTCTCAACTTCTGCTCTTCCTTCTTCAAGCTGCTTGATGCACATATAAATTCCGTTTAATATATCTACAGGTTCGAATCCTGTTACAACAATGGGGACTTTATATTTTTCAGCTATAGGATAATATTCTTCATATCCCATAATTGTGCAGACATGCCCCGCTGCTAAAAATCCGTTAACTCTGTTGTTAGGTGAAGATAAAATCGCCTCAATTGCAGGTGGAACCAATACATGTGAAATTAATATTGAAAAATTTTTTATTTCCTGCTGCTTTGCCTGATACACAGCCATTGCATTTGCGGGAGCGGTCGTTTCAAATCCTACTGCGAAAAATACAACTTCCTTATCAGGATTTTCTTTTGCAATTTTGATAGCATCAATTGGTGAATATAATATCCTTACCTCTCCACCTTCTGCTTTTACTGACAACAAATCTTTTTTTGAACCCGGAACTCGAAGCATATCTCCGAATGAACAGAATATTATAGCTTTCCTTGAAGCTAACTCAATTGCTTTATCAATCTGCTCTAATGGAGTAACACAAACCGGACAGCCGGGACCGTGTATCAACGTAACTTCTTCTGGAAGAAGCTCATCCAGTCCGTACTTTACAATTGAATGAGTTTGCCCTCCGCAAACCTCCATTATATTCCAAGGCTTGGTTACTAATTTTTTTATCAATGAAGCATACTTCATAACAGCATCTGCTTCTCTATATTCATCCAGATACTTCACTATTCACCTTCCTTTAATTCGTCAAGATTTTCCATTTCTTTAAGATATTCAAAAACTTTGTTTGCTTCTGATTCGTCTAATCTTTTTAAAGCAAAACCTACGTGAACGATAACATAATCATTCAGATTTGCTTCAGGTGTATATGATAGATTCACTTCTTTTATTATTCCGCCAAAGCTAACTCTGCCCGTCCTCATTATCGGACTATCACTTTTATCCACACTTATTATTTTACCGGGTATCGCTAAACACATAACATTAATTTTTATTTTTGTTCAAATAACTAAAATATTTCATCTGACCTAAACATATTCCTCCATCATTTGTGGGAATTTCACTTTGCCAATAAACTTTAAATCCTTCTTCTATCAATTTGTCAATTGTTCGTTCAATTAAATACTTATTCTGAAAACATCCGCCGGATAATACAATCTGTTTTATTCCTGAAATCTTACTTACATCTATAATGACATCTGTTAATGCATTATGAAACTTTGCCGAAACATTTTGTCTTGAAATATTTTTTGTAAAGTCATTGATAATATCTAATACAACTTTTCTCCAATCAACAATATAATTATTTTCTTCCGTTTTTATAATTTCAAACTTATAACTCTCATCAATAGATTTCTCATTTATAATGTTTTCCAATTCCATTGCTGCCTGCCCTTCAAAAGAAGTGTTATGCTTTAGGTTAATGAGAGATGCAATGCCATCAAACAATCTACCAACGCTTGAACATAATGGCGAATTAATATTTTTATCAATGAGATTTAGTATTATGTCTGTATCAAAATCTTTATAATAAGTTCTTACTATTTCTTTGCCTTTCGTTGCAGCGTACAATAAACTAGCACCTATTCTCCAGACTTCTTTAATGGCTTTTTCTCCTCCTGGTAAAGGGAAATAATCAAAGTGTACAAACCTTTCAAACTTATCTTCGTTAACTTTTAGAAACTCTCCTCCCCAGATATTTCCGTCAGCTCCGTAACCCGTTCCGTCCCAAGAAATTCCTAAAACTTCCCCTTCTATATTATTTTCAGCAATGCATGAAAGTATGTGCGCATAATGATGCTGGACCTGAATGAGTTTTAATCCTGTGCCTTGAGCAAATTTTGTTGAAACGTAATCCGGATGTAAATCAGAAACAATATACTCAGCATTTATATCATATAAATTTTTAAAATCAGAAATAATTTTTTTAAAAGCACTTAACGCTTCCTTGGAATCCAAATCACCTATGTGCTGACTAACAATAACATTTTTTCCATTTGATATTGCAACAGTATTTTTTAACTGCCCTCCGACAGCAACAGCAGACGGAATTTCTTCATTTAAAATTACCGGATAAGGAGCATACCCTCTCGCTCTTCTTATCATAAAGGGTTTGTTTTTTATAACTCTAACAACAGAATCGTCAACCTGTCTTACAATATTTCTACTGTGAGCTAAAAAATAATCTGCGATCCCATGGAGCTTTTCAAATGCTTCTTCATTTGTAATACAGATAGGTTCATCTGATATATTACCGCTTGTGGCAACGATTGGGATAATTAACTCATTCATTAATATATGATGAAGCGGAGTATAGGGCAGCATAACTCCATAATAATTATTTCCTTTAGAAATGTCTTCTGCAATTAAACTGTTCTCTTTTTTCTTTAGAAGTACAATTGGTGAATGTACGGATAACAATAATTTTTCTTCCTCTTCCGAAACTTCACAATATTTTTTAATCATTTCCAATGAAGGATACATCAGCGCAAATGGTTTTTCCTCTCTGTGTTTTTTTTCTCGCAATCTTTTTACTGCTCTGTTATTTCTAGCATCAATAATTAATTGATAACCACCGAGTCCTTTTAAAGCAATAATTTTACCATTAAGAATTACTTCAGCTGCTTTCTTAATTACTTCATTTTCGGCAATTAATTCTTTACCTGCATTGTATAGTTTTATTTGAGGTCCGCATTTTGGACATGCAATTGGCTCGGCGTGAAATCTTCTATCCATCGGATTCTCATATTCGCTTTGGCAGTCATCACACATCTTAAACTCTTTCATAGTTGTGTTTACTCTGTCGTATGGAATAGATTCTATAATCGAAAATCTTGGACCGCAGTTAGTGCAGTTTGTGAAGGGATACAAATATCTTCTTTCCTTTGGATTAAATATTTCGTTTAAACAATCGGGACAGGTAGCTAAGTCAGGAAGTATTAATGCCGTCTTTATTGTAGTGTTATTACTTTCTTTGATTTCAAATTTCACAAAGTTTTTTATATCAGAATTTATATACTTAAAATCATTTATAGTGGAGTTTACCGGTTTTTCATTTTTCAATAGTACAAGAAAATTTTCTACATCATTCTCGTCACCTTCTGCTTCTATCTCTACTCCTGCGGAGGAGTTAATAATCCACCCTTTGATATTTAACTCGTGTGCAAGACGATAAACGAATGGTCTGAAACCAACTCCCTGAACAGTGCCTTTTATATTTATCAGTACGTTCTTCAAAACAATAAATGTATTTTAATAGAAGTTAGAAATTCAGGTGAGAAATTTTAAGGCGATTTTACTACCATTACCTCCCTTGCGGGAGGCTGATAGTGTCTATAGTCTTAATGACTAATAACATTAAGGAGAAATGAATAAAACAAATTAATACATCAGCTGCTTTTCATGACTATGTTTAGTTCTTACGTTCTCAACTAACCAGTTACACCACTCTTTTATTCCTGCACCTGATGTGCAGCTTACTTCAAATATTTTTAACCCCGGATTAACATTTAATGCATTATTTTTTAATGTCTCAATGTTGCAATTTACATATGGTATCAAGTCAGTCTTATTAATTATCATCGCTTCGGAGTTCCTGAACATTTTAGGATACTTCAAAGGCTTATCGTCACCTTCAGTTGTGCTTACTAAAACTATCTTCATATTCTCGCCCAGATCAAATCCTGCGGGACAAACTAAATTCCCGACATTTTCAATGAAGAGCAGTTCAGTTTTTTCCAGATCAAGATTACTTAGTGCATCCTGCACTAGCTTTGCTTCCAGGTGGCAAGCACCGTTAGTTACAATTGAAACTACAGGTACATTATAATGAGCCACACGCTCTGCATCAAGGCTTGTCTGCACATCACCTTCTATAACAG
>JBHEKU010000227.1:0-6437 GCA_041859205.1 Ignavibacteria bacterium
GAAGGGTATTTATTTTGATTTAATAGCTATTATAGTCATAATGAGACTTATTATAAACAGAAAAATCATCACGACCATAAAGGCAGATGATGTCCAGAACCCTGCTACAAGTCCCCAGATTATAAAAATCCATATGATAGAAACGACAAAGAATAAATTCCAGCTAAGCAGAAGCGACTGCCTTGTCGAACGTTTTTTATGAAACGATTTGAAAAGTGTAAGCACAAATATGAAAAAGAAAAATCCAAGTCCGCCTGCCGAAAGCAAAATGTAAATGAAAAGCTTTGTATTAGTAAGCGTGTTTTCAGATACGGGAGCAGTGAGAATAGAATCAACTTTTTTTACCGTATCTATTATAACCGGAGGTACTACCTGCTGCTGAATAGTTTTATTCGTATCAATTGAAAGAGTATTTACTTTCGATGTATCTATTTTTTGTCCGGCAGTTGTATTGTTCTGTGTTGTCTGTTTTTTTGTTGTGTCAACTTTTGTCGGAAGATTTGGTTTTCCGTATGAAAGCTGAGTTAAGCATAATAAAAAAACTACTGCAAATATTTTAATCATGTTTTTCAAGTTTCTTGCAAATTTCAATTATATACGTAAAATTATATTCCAAGTTTTTCAATAAAGCTTGTATCGTAATTATTTTTTATAAAGTCTTCATTCTTCATAATTATCATGTGGAAAGGAATAGTTGTTTTAATTCCCTCAACTATAAATTCTTCAAGCGCCCGCGACATTTTTTTAATGGCTTCTTCTCTGTTTCTTCCTTTTACAATTAATTTACCTATCATTGAATCATAATAAGGAGGAATTCTGTATCCGTTGTAACAGTGTGTATCAACTCGAACACCAAAGCCGCCCGGCTGATTTAATGCTGTGATAAGTCCCGGTGATGGTCTGAAGTTATGCTCATAATCTTCTGCGTTTATTCTGCATTCCATTGCATGGCCTTCAAATTTTATTTCGCCTAAGTTTAGCTCTTCGCCGTTTGCAACTCTTATCTGTTCTCTTATTAAATCAATTCCTGTAATCTCTTCAGTAACGCAATGCTCAACCTGAATTCTTGTATTCATTTCCATGAAATAAAAATCTTTGTTCTTATCTACAAGGAATTCAATTGTACCTGCGCCGATATAGTTAACGGCCTTAGCTGCTTTAATTGCAGCCTCGCCCATTTTGTTCCTTATCTCTTCATTGATAAACGGAGAAGGGGACTCTTCAATTAACTTCTGATGTCTTCTTTGTACTGAGCAATCTCTTTCACCAAGGTGAATTACGTTTCCGTGCTTATCTCCTAATATTTGTATCTCAACGTGTCTCGGATTTTCGACAAACTTCTCTATATAAACATCGTCATTGCCGAAAGCGTTTTCTGCTTCAAGTCTTGCCTGCATATAATTTTTTTCAACGTCTGCAAGGTCGCGAACAATACGCATCCCTTTTCCGCCGCCGCCGGCTGATGCTTTAATCATCAAAGGAACGCCTGTTACTTTTGCTACTTCAATTGCTTCTTCAATAGAATTAACCACGCCAGTACTTCCGGGAACAACAGGAACACCTGCGGCAATCATTGTATCTTTTGCAAAGGATTTGTTTCCCATTGCAGTTATCATTTCAGGTAACGGACCGATGAATGTTAATTTTGAATCAATACATATCTCTGCAAAGTCAGCGTTCTCCGCTAAAAAGCCGTAGCCGGGATGAATGGCATCTGCATTGGTAATAGATGCTGCAGAAATTATTCGCGGGATGTTCAAGTAGCTGTCCTTACCCATTGCGCCGCCGATACAAACTGCTTCATCGGCAAACTTTACGTGTAATGAATCTTTATCTGCATCTGAGTAAACGGCAACGGTTTTAATTCCCATTTCTTTCGCAGTCCTGATAATTCTTAATGCAATCTCTCCGCGATTAGCTATGAGTATTTTTTTTATCATTATAAACCTTGTGATTATTTAAAAGAATTAAAAAAGCTTAATTCTTTTTTTCTTAACTTTTTTCAATTAAGAATAACGGCTGATTATATTCTACCGGTTGACCATTTTCAACAAGTATTTTCACAATTTTTCCTGATACTTCAGATTCTATTTCATTCATTAATTTCATAGCTTCGATAATACATAATACGCTTCCTTCACCGACTGTGCTGCCGACCTGTACGTATGAATCTGCATCAGGTGACGGTGCGCGGTAGAATGTGCCTACCATTGGCGAGCGGACTTCATATGTGTTTTCTGATTTCGGTGCCTCTGCAGGTTTTGCATCGGATTTCTTCTCTATAGAAACCTGAGTTTCAGAAGATGCAGGTGCCTGCATCATTTGCATAGGAGCAGCTGACATCATTCCTGTTACTTTTGGTCTTGGCTTGGATAATCTTATTTTGCTTCCCTGTTCTTCAATTTCAAGCTCTGCAAGATTGCTTGAATCGAGCAGCTTTATTAATTTCTTTAAGTAGTTTAAATCAATTTCCATTTTTTATAATTAATATTTTAAAATCGGAATATGCTTGTTAAATACTTCTAATTCCCAAACTCCCGTTTGGGAATGCATTGTTTGCGAAACTCCGTTTCGCATTATTGAAGCGAAACAGAGTTTCGCTTACTATTGCCTTACCAAACAGAGTTTGGTAAGGAGTTATGAAAAATTATACTTTTGCTCTTTCTATATAATCGCCGGTGCGTGAATCAATCTTAAGGTAATCGCCTTCATTAATAAATAACGGAGCGTTAACTGTTGCGCCGGTTTCAATTTCAACTTGCTTAGTTGCGCCTGTTGCTGTATCACCTTTTATTCCCGGAGGAGCTGAAATAACTTTTAATATAACATGCGGAGCAAGCTCAGCTGAAATTGGCTTCATACCGTGGAACATAATCTGCACTGCTTCACCTTCCTTCATAAAGTCGGCTGATTTTCCCATCAAGGTCAAAGGAATATGAATCTGGTCGTAAGTTTCGTTATCCATAAATATCAATTCATCGCCTTGTTTATATAAGAATTGAAAACTTTTCTGGTCAAGACGCTCAATTTGAATTTCTTCGCCTGAACGGAAACGATTTTCAAAGGTTTTCCCGTTTTTTAAATTTCTTAATTTTACCTGATAAAATGCTCTTAAATTGCCCGGAGTTCTATGTTCTACCGATAAAACGCTGCATAATTCGTTATTGAAGTTAATCACAATACCGTTTTTTAAGTCAGAAGTATTTGCCATTAATATATTGTATTTATTTGATTTATTTAAACTTTGTAAATATAAATTTCTGCCAATTATAAAATAGGTTGGATTTCAAAAATAGGCATTTACACACTTAAAATCAATTGAAGATTTTCAAAAACCGCTTATTTTCGATAAAAATACCCCGTTTTTCATTGATTTTTTAAGCAATTCTTGCTAATTTTATAAACATTTCAATAATCTAAAAAATTTATTTCCGGAGGAAAAAAAATAATGGCCTTAAAGATTGGTATTAATGGATTTGGAAGAATAGGGCGTCTTGTCTTCAAAAGAATGTTTGAAAAAGGCGGTTATGATGTAGTTGCAATTAACGATTTAACGGATAACAAAACTTTAGCACATCTATTAAAATATGATTCAACTCAGGGTAGATTTCCTGCTGAGATAAGTCATACTGATACATCAATTATTGTTAACGGTAAAGAGATAAGAGGACTTGCAGAAAAAGATCCTACAAAATTGCCTTGGAAAGAATTAGGCGTTGATGTAGTGATTGAATCTACGGGTGTATTTACAAGCAAAGAAAAGCTCGGTATGCACATCACTGCAGGTGCAAAGAAAGTTATTCTTACTGCTCCTCCAAAAGATGAACTTGATGGTATAATTGTGCTTGGTGTTAACGATGAGAAACTTACTCAGGAAATGAAAATTGTTTCCAACGCATCATGCACAACAAACTGCTTAGCTCCGATGGTAAAAGTACTTGACGACGCATTTGGTGTTGAAAAAGGATATATGACAACAGTTCACTCATATACAAATGACCAGGGCTTACTTGACCAGCCTCATAAAGATTTACGCAGAGCAAGAGCCGGCGCAATAAGCATTATTCCTACTTCAACTGGCGCTGCAAAAGCTGTAGGACAAGTATTACCGCACTTAAAAGGAAAGCTCGACGGTTTCGCATTAAGAGTTCCTACACCTGACGGCTCAATAACTGACTTTGTAGCAGTTCTTAAAAAAGAAACTACAAAAGATGAAATTAATGCAGCAATGAAAAAGGCTTCTGAAACCAATTTAAAAGGAATTTTATATTATGAAGTTGACCCGATTGTTTCAGCAGATATAATCGGCAATCCTTATAGCTGTATATTTGATTCACTTTCAACAATGGCAAATGGTAATCTTGTAAAAGTTGTCGGCTGGTACGATAACGAATGGGGTTACTCATGCAGAGTTGTTGACTTGATGGATAAAATGGGATAATTTTTATATAATAATATAATTTATTTTCGGTTTTAAAAAAGGCTGGAGAAGATAAGTGAGTTTTCATTTAATCTGATTCCGCCTTTTTTTATATTTCCGTATGTTGAAAAAAATAATTTTAATACTGTTTTTATTTTCCTGTGAATATTGTTTCCCGCAATATTCAGATTTTATTTTCAAAGGCACTGCATTTTTAGGTGATTTTATGGGAGAAACAGTAAATTTTGACAGTATTATTTCAAAGGATGAAGCTCTTCTTAAGGAGTTTAAAGTTAAAAGTTTATATTATAAAGATAAGAAAGGCAGACTTGACGAAGTAATAAAATATGAAAATGGAAAAATTGTAGAGCTTAGCATATTTTCTTCAGATGATTTAGTCCCACTCTGGAATTACACATACTCCTATTATCCCAACGGGTTACTTAAGGAAGTCGAAGAAATCATGTTTGGAAAATATCATGAGCTCTATAAATTCTCTATTAATGATGAAAAATATAAATCCATCGTATCATTTTCGACAAAATCTAAATATGAGTATGAATTTGTATTTGAATATAATAATTCTTCTAATCATCAATTATTCACAAAATTAAAGAAGGATTTCAATTTCCAAAAAATATATAACCGTGAGTATAACATTGTATATAATACTGATAATAAAATAACAGAAATTAATTATAAGGACTTATCGGATAGTAATGAGAATGAAGTTATTTCAAATTACAGGTTTTCTTCTGACAGTATTTTTGTATATGAAAAAAATTATTCTAAAGTTTATATTATAAGAGATAATAGAATTTATGCTTCACTAATTTTTGATGAAGGAAAATTTTCTTCAAAAAGCACATATTTTTATAAAGAAAATAATCTCGTGGACTATATACTATATGAGGAAAAAGGGAAAAAACCTTTTATAAAAGAGTATAAATATGTTTTTGAATAATACATCAATAATATACCACACATCCCTTTTTCTTCACCTCCTCAATCCATTCAGGCAATTCAAGCTCTGCATTCCATCGTAAATCCAGCTTCTCAAGTCGTAAAGTCTTAATACTTTCAGGAAGGAAGGTCAGTTTGTTATTTCTTAAATCAAGATATCGCAAACCGATTAGCTGCGAAAGACTTTTCGGAATAGAAATCAAATGATTATTTCTTAAGTTCAGTTCATTTAACTTTTTCAATTTACCAATAGACTTCGGCAGGAACTGAATATTATTATCTTCAAGAATTAATTTTCTTAAAGAAGTCATTTCACCAATATCATTGGGTAGTTCTTTCAGCTTATTTTTATTTGCATGGAGCTCACGGAGATTTTTTAATTTGCATATTTCATCAGGTAAAACTTCCAGATAATTATTGTAGATTCGCAGCTCCAATAAATTTTCCAGTTCACCGATTTTTTTAGTAACAGTATTTAACTTGCTGAATGAAGTATTGAGATATAATAAATTTTTCAAATTGCCAATGGAATCCGGCACTGAAGTTAAATTCAGATGACTGAGATATAAGAATTTTAAATCCGTCAGATTACCGATAGAATCAGGAATTTTTGATACAGGATTATTCGTAATATCCAGAATCTGCAGCGAAGTTAAGTCGCCTATATTTTCGGGTATAGAAGTAAGTCCGTTGCCGTCAAAATATAGTAAATGTAAATTCTCGGACGAAAATACTTCTTTAGGAAATTCTTTTAATTCTATGTGGCGGAATGAAAGCTTATTTTTTTGCATGGAGATTGTAGAAAATTGACCTGACAGGTTTTTAATCCTGTCAGGTCTAAAAAAATTTAAAAGTTATTAGCTTGGTGAAAGTAATACTATTGAGTTATTTCATTTCGCAGTCTTAAATTAGCCTTAGCCTTATATAAAATAAAAAGACCTGATCCCGCTAAAGCGGGACCAGGTCTGGCTTATCTTGAGGTGTGGGTCAGATTCGAACTGACGAATGAGAGTTTTGCAGACTCTTCCCTTGAGCCACTTGGGTACCACACCGG
>JBHEKU010000030.1:0-6640 GCA_041859205.1 Ignavibacteria bacterium
TTTTTAACTCATTCAGAAGTTCTGTTTTTCCGGAACCTGTCTGCCCTCTTAATTCTAGAAGTTTAAATCTTTGATTTTCATCAGAAAAAAATTCATTTACTTTTTTTCTGTATGCTTTCTGGCCGCCTGATAAGAATTTTACATTATATCCTAAATCGGTAATCCCTTTGGAAAGATATTTGCTCCTTCCGCCGCCTCTCCAGCAGAAAACTATAATTTCTTTTTCCCCGCCTCCCTCTTTTTTTAAAAATTCTCCCAGTAAGTTGGTCTTAGGATTGGCGTATTCTGTTGCCAGCCATATAGCTGCTCCTTGCGAGTATTTTTTATAAAGCAGTCCTACGTTATGTCTCTCAAGATTATTTAACACGGGAAAATTTTTTGAACATGGAAGGGTACTCTCGTTATATTCATTTTCACTTCGTGCATCAATCAGAAGAATATTTTTATCTGTTCGGATTTTCTCTAATATTTCATCTATATCGATTGAAAGAAAAGTATAATGTGAAAATATTTCCTTAAGTGAAATATTCTCATTAATGGCAGAATTGGTTTCAGCATTTCTTATAAATTCGAATAGCTCTTTGTCAGAGCTGATTGCAGGTATCATCAGTATTAATATTCTAGTATAATTGTCCCTTGAGGATATTCATTTAATATATCAACATGCCCGATAATTGCTGCTTTTTCATCGCCGTTATGTTTTATATCTGAAAGTAAGGCTTCAGCATTCTTTTCCGGAACAGAGATAAGTAACCCTCCTGATGTTTGTGGGTCAAAAATGAGATGCTCGATAGTTTTATTTATATTTCCTTTTGTTGCATAAAAGTCTTTTGTGTATTCTCTGTTGGATTTATCGCCGCGGGTAAGAAAATTATTTTCAACTGCAGCAAGCGCTCCATCCAGAACAGGAAGTTTACTTGCATCTATAACTAAATTTATTTTACTCGCTTTGGCAAGCTGCATTCCATGACCTGCGAGCCCAAAACCGGTTACATCTGTGCATGCATTCGCGTTTGCTCTTACCATACATTCCGAGGCATTTTTATTAAGACGTGTCATCGATGAAATTAATTCGTTATATATTTTTTCACTCAATTCAGAAAATTTAACCATATTATTAAGTACGCCTGTTCCAAGTCCTTTTGTTAAAATCAGAATATCGCCTTGTTTAGCACCGTCGTTGCCTTTAATATCTTTCGGGTGAATTGTTCCGGTAACAGCAAGACCGTATAAAATATTTGTTATATCTACTGAGTGGCCGCCAATAATAACACAGTTGGCTTCCTTAACTTTATCGGCACCCCCGGATAAAATATCTTTTATTATGCTGATATCCTCCTTCTGGGGGAATGCTAAAATATTCAAAGCATTAATTGGTGTTCCACCCATGGCATAGACATCACTAAGAGCATTGGTTGCTGCAATTTGTCCATAAGTGTACGGGTCATCAACAACGGGAGTGAAGAAATCTGTAGTGTGTATCAATGCCAGTTCATCATTAATTTTGTAAACTCCTGCATCATCTTTCCCTTCGAATCCGACAAGAACATTTTCATTTGTCGGCCATGTTACTCCTTTCAGCGCATCGGATAAAATATGCGGAAAAATTTTTGCAGCGCATCCTGCAGAGGTTACCATTTGTGTCAGTCTTACTTTATTACTTGCGTTGTTTTCCATTTTCAAATATTTAAAAAAGTATGTATTTCAATTTCGCGAAAAAGAAACTTTAATTTCAGTTAAAAAACTATAATTTAATTTTTCTATAAATAAATGCTAATTAGGCATGGTTTATCAATTTTGATATTATGAAAATAATATGTATTTTTGAATGAAGTTCTTTTCAATTACCCCAGCTATCTATTCCACTACTCCCAGATTCAGCCGATTATTTAATCAGGGATGTTATCAGCTCCCTCTTCCGGGAAAATTTTTAAATATGTAATTCGGTGAAGGTGATATTAGTTTTTGATTAAAATAAAATTTAATCAAAAATTAATCTATTTAGAAAAAAATAACGTATTAAAACTATGAGCATAAACATTTATAAAAATTGGGACCCTTCTAAAGGAGACTACATAGATGAAAATCTTGAGTTTGAAAGAGAGCAAAGAAAAAAGCATAAAATTAAACAAAAAGTTCAATTAGTTTTATTTTCAGTTATCTTTGTGGGTCTTATCATTTTTTCATTATATTACGCTTATAAAATAAGAAAATGATACATGGGGCATTTTTATTTGATTTGAAATGCATGTATTATTAAAGTATTTTTGTACTTTATTAATATTCCAATCTAATCAAAATGTCCTTTAACATTGATAACCCTGAATTAAAAGAAACAAGACAGGGCTTTGCAGATGCACTTATGGTTCTCGGAAAAGAGAATCCTAATATTGTAGTTTTAGGCGGCGACGTATCGGGCTCAGTAAAAACAAATATTTTCCGCGATGCATTTCCTGACCGTTTCTTTTCAGTCGGTATAGCTGAACAAGACATGATGGGAACAGCAGCGGGTCTTGCACTAACAGGCAAAATTCCTTTTGCTTCCACTTACGGCGAGTTTGCCACCGGCAGACCGTTCGACCAAATCAGACAATCAATTGCTTACAGTCAGATGAATGTAAAGATTTGCGCTTCACACTGCGGTATATCCGTAGGACCTGACGGCGCAACTCACCAGTCACTGGAAGATGTCGGAATTATGAGAATACTTCCACACATGACAGTTGTAACTCCTTGCGATTATAATCAAACATACAGAGCAGTTTTAGAATGCGCTAAGTATGATAAACCATTCTATATAAGATTTTACAGAGATAAGACTCCTAACTATACAGATATGAATGCTCCGTTTGAATTCGGTAAAGCGGACACTTTAATAGATGGTAATGATGTTACACTTATAGCTAACGGTTTATTAGTCTGGGAAGCAATTATCGCATCAGAGGAACTCAAAAAAGAGGGAATCGGAGCAAGAGTTGTGAACATGCATACAATAAAACCTATTGATGTGGATACAATTGTAAAATGCGCCGAAGAAACCGGACTGGTAATTACATGTGAAGACCATCAGAAAAATTGCGGACTTTACGGAGCAGTTGCTGAAGTTTTATCTTTACACAGACCAACTCAGATGGATTATGTTGCTGTTGAAGATACTTTCGGAGAAAGCGGAACAATGGAACAGCTAATGAGCAAATATAAAATAGACAGACATGAAATTATCCGCAAAGTTAAAAAACATTTAAAGAAATAATCCGTACATTAAAAATATTTATTAACTAAAAAGAAGAATGCAAAGTAATACATTAACAAGCCCCGCTCTTAATCAAATGTCAAAAACAAAAATATTTTTAATTTCATCACTGGCAATTCTTGTTCTAACAAGCGGAGTAATTCTCGGCAAGATATTTTTTTCCGGGAAATCTCCTGATAACAATGTAAGATTAGTTTCAAATACTGAGAGACAAGATAACCAGAAAATAAGTGAATCACGCCAGACTGCCATTACACGTGCAGTGGCAAAAGTATCTCCATGTATTGTTGGAATTAACGTTGAGGAAGTAAGAGAAATTCAGGACCCGTTCGCAAACTTTTGGGGAAATGACCCTTTCTTCAGACAGTTTTTTGGTGATAGGGGACAGCAAGGGCCTCAAAAACAAATTGTAAGAGGACTTGGTTCAGGATATATTATTTCTTCAGACGGTTACATTTTAACAAATGACCACGTTGCAGGAAACGCTACAAAGATATCTGTTACACTAACTACGGGTGAAACTGTTTCAGCTAAGCTGATAGGCTCTGACCCGAATACTGATGTTGCATTAATAAAAATAGATAAAGGAAATCTTCCTTATTTACCGTTAGGAAATTCAGATGATGTAATAATCGGTGAATGGGTGATTGCTCTTGGTAATCCGTTCGGACTTTTTGAAATTAATGACCAGCCAACGGTTACAGTCGGAGTTGTCAGCGCTACAAAAATGAAAGTTGCTGCAGATAACAGACGGGCATATAAAGATATGATACAAACTGATGCTTCCATTAATTCAGGTAACTCAGGCGGACCATTAGTAAATGTTGACGGTGAAGTGATAGGAATGAATACAATTATTTATACAGGCGGCAACGGTGCAAGCGGCAGTATTGGTGTAGGGTTTGCAATATCTGTCAATCGTGTAAGAAAAATAATGGAAGAGTTAAAATCCAGCGGTAAGATAGAAAGAAATTTCAACGTTGGATTTAATATTCAGGGCATCGATGAAAGAATTACAAAGTACTATAATCTTGAGGATACAAAAGGTGTAATTGTAAATCAAATTGCTAGAGGGGGTGCAGCAGATGATGCGGGATTGAAAACAGAAGATGTGATAATTCAGGCAAACGGCGAACCGATAAGAAATGAGCAGGATATTCTGGCAGTTGTAAATGATTTAAGAGTCGGTGAAACATTAAAGCTAAAGGTATTAAGAAGCAAATCTGAAAAAGAAATAGAAATAAAATTAATAGCTGAAAAGAAATAAATTTCTTTTAAATATATTTTGTAATACTTTATAAGCCATCCCGGTAAAATTGGGATGGCTTTTTTTATGTCTAAATCTATCGAAGAGTTTATCAGTTCACTTCCGGAAGAGGAAAAGAAAATGACAATTCGATTAAGAGATATTATTCTCGATACCAATCCTTCCTTTGAAGAAAAATTTGCATACGGAGTTCCATATTATTATCTGAACAAAAGAGTGTGTTTTGTGTGGCCGACTTTTATACCACGGAGCGGCTTTAAATCGGGAGTAATATTCGGAATTTCCAACGGAGTTATTTTAAAAAAGAAATTTGATGTAATTTCATGCGGAAGCTGCAAAGTAATCGGTTGGATTCAATATCATTATCTAAAGGAAATAAAACCTAAAATAATAAAAGAAATCCTGACCGAAGCAATAATCTTTCAGGAAATGCAAAACCTAAATTTTTAATTTTTACAATGAAAAATCTTGATACAGTTGTAATCCACTCCGGTGATGAGTTCAATATTACCGGAGCAGTTGTGCCCCCTGTATGGCAGTCAGTTAATTATAAAACGAAGGACTTGCTTACAATGGCAAAGATTTCGGCAGAGGATAGACCGCTCGGGTTTTATGCCAGATATTCCACACCTACATTGAAACAGCTTTCACGTGTATGTGCAGATTTAGAAAAGACAGAAGATTCGGTAATCTTTGGTTCCGGGATGGCTGCGATAAGCTCTGCTATTGCATGTACTCTGAAATCAGGAGATCATATAGTTGCGCAAAGTAATTTATATGCTACTACAATAAAGTACCTTCGTGATGTTCTGCCACAATTCGGAATAACAACAACATTTGTAGACCAGACAAGTAACAAAGCTTTCGAGAAAGCAATTAAGAAGAATACAAAATTGATATATGTTGAAACACCTTCTAATCCTTTAATGAAAATTACTGATTTGGAATTTATTGGAAAGCTTTGCAAAAAGAAAAAATTAATATCTTTAATTGATAATACTTTTGCATCACCAATTAATCAAAATCCGGCAGACTTTGGAATCGATGTAATTATTCATAGCGCAACAAAATATCTTGGCGGGCACAGCGATGTTCTTGCCGGTGTAGTTTGCGGTACAAAAAACTTTATTTACAAATGTTGGGATTACGGTCATGTTATCGGCCATGTTCTAGCACCGAACGATGCATCATTATTGCTGAGAAGTATAAAAACACTTCCGTTAAGAGTTAAAAAACAAAATGAAAATGCTTTGCTTATTGCTCAGTATCTTGAAGAACATATTAAAGTAAAAAGAGTATATCATCCGGGATTAATTTCTCACGAGCAATATGGGTTAGCATCTTCACAAATGCGAGGTTTTGGCGGTTGTTTTAGTTTTGAACTGGACTGCACTTATAAAAAAGCCGTTCAATTTGTTGAATCGTTAAAGCTATGCAAATTAGCAGTGAGCTTAGGCGGCGTTGAAACAGTCGTAACACTTCCAGCAGCTCAATGGAAACCATTTTATACTGAAAAGCAGCTTTCTGCTACAGGAATTTCAGAATCTTTGATAAGGTTGGCAGTTGGAATAGAGAATTATGAAGATATTATAAAGGATTTAGAACGAGGATTTAAGAAATTATAATTTTTAGCTGTAAGAATTTTCATAGATCATAATAAAACAAAAAAGGCGGATATAAATCCGCCTTGTTTATAATAACGCTTTAGTATTAAAAATTACTTTGTTGCTACATAAGAAAATGTACCATCACCATTGATTTGCAAAGTAATTAATTTGCAAGCATCAACACCGGAGAATGTAATATGTCCACCGGCACCGTCTGTAATTTTCATATCGAACATGCAAGATGTTCCGTAATCTGCAGGGATATTTACTGTAACGGTAGAGCCGTTTAAGAATAAATCGTTTGGCAATATATCACTACCCCAATTAGCTGTTTCAGCCGGGGTTACAAAAACGTCTACAAGGTCAACGCCGGTATTGTTAATAACGTCAAAAGTTAACGCTTGTGCTGATGAATCTTTTGGGCCGAGGAATGATAATCCCGCAGCAAGAACAAAAAGAAAAAGTAATTTTTTCATTTGAGAGAATGGTTTAATTTGGTTGTAAAATAGTTAA
>JBHEKU010000143.1:0-4242 GCA_041859205.1 Ignavibacteria bacterium
TTATACCTATAATTAATGTCAGAGTCTCACTTAGATAAAATAATAATAAAGGGCGCCCGCGTCCATAATTTAAAAAATATAGATTTAGAAATTCCCCGCGATAGCTTAGTTGTTTTCACGGGACTTTCAGGTTCGGGAAAATCTTCCCTTGCCTTCGATACAATTTACGCCGAAGGACAGCGGAGATTTATGGAAACACTTTCTGCCTATGCCCGTCAGTTCATCGGAGGTATTGAACGTCCCGATGTTGATAAAATCGAAGGGCTTTCTCCTGCTATTTCTATCGAGCAGAAAACAATCTCACAAAATCCACGCTCAACCGTAGGTACCGTTACTGAGATTTACGATTTTCTCCGCCTTCTTTATGCAAGATGTGGAACGCAGTACTCGCCTGATACAGGCAAGGCTGTAGTTCGCCAGTCGCTTGAACAGATAATAGAAAGAGTTTTTGAATTAAAGGAAGGAACGAAAATTTCAATCCTTGCTCCCGTGGTTAAAGGAAGAAAAGGACATTACCGTGAACTCTTCGAAGAGATTTCTAAAGAAGGATTTACAAAGGTGCGCATCGACGGTGAGATAAAAGATATTGTGCCTAAGATGCAGATTGAAAGATTTAAAATTCACGATATAGAAATTGTGATAGACAGAGTTGTTGTAAACGAAAAATCTAAAACAAGAATTTTTGAATCGCTTGAAACAGGCTTACGTCACGGTGAAGGAGTTGTAATTGTTAACGACGGAAAAAACGACAGATTTTTTAATGAAAAACTTTCTGACCCTGAAACAGGTCGAAGTTTTTCCGAGCCAGCTCCTAATTCGTTTTCTTTTAACTCTCCTTATGGATGGTGCGCTGATTGTTACGGACTCGGTGAAAAGAAAGAGCTTGATGTAGATAAAATATTTCCTGATGAAGATTTAACAGTTAATGCCGGCGGTATTGCACCGCTTGGAAAACCAAAGCCGACATGGATTTTTTCAATTGTAAAAGGTTTGTTTGAACTTAACGGCGCTGACTTTGATACTCCGGTAAGCAAGCTTTCTAAAGATTTGAAAGCCAGTCTTCTTGCAGGTACGAAAGATAAAATAAAATATCTTCATACCGATTCAAACGGAAAGACAAATTCATATTCGCATAAATTCAACGGACTTATAAATTATATTCAGCACTTTGCAAACGATTCTACATCTGAGCACATTCGCAACTGGGCTGAAAGCTTCATGACGACATCCAAATGCAAAACATGCGGAGGCGGAAGACTGAAGGAAGATTCTCTATGGGTAAAAATTGATAATAAGAATATTCACGATATAACTGTAATGTCAATTGCTGACTCAAGAGCATACTTTGATATAGTGAAGCTTGATGAAAGAAAGATGATTGTTGCATCGCAGATCCTGAAAGAAATAAAATCACGTCTTGATTTTTTGCTTAATGTAGGATTGGAGTATTTAACATTAGACAGAAGCGCAAAAACATTATCGGGCGGTGAGGCGCAAAGAATTCGTCTTGCAACACAAATCGGTTCGCAGCTTACAGGTGTATTATATATTCTTGATGAGCCGTCAATTGGTCTGCATCAGAGAGATAATATTAAATTAATTGATTCGTTAAAAAAGTTAAGAGATATAGGTAACTCAGTAATTGTTGTTGAGCATGATAAGGAAATGATTGAAGCATCTGATTTTGTTGTTGACTTAGGTCCGAGAGCGGGGGAGCATGGCGGAGAGATAACTGCATTTGGAAGTCCGTTCAGTCTGAATGGAAATTCTATTACGGGACAGTATTTATCAGGCAAGATGAAAATTGAAGTCCCGAAGGAAAGACGAAAAGGAACCGGAAATTTTATATCGCTTAAAGGCGCAACGGGAAATAATTTAAAGAACGTTACTCTTAAAATCCCTTTAGGAAAATTTATATGCGTAACGGGAGTAAGCGGTTCCGGGAAATCTTCACTTATAAACGAAACGCTTTACAGACTGCTCTCTAAGAAATTTTACAAAACACCTGAGCCGTCACTGCCATATAAATCAATTGAAGGGATGTCAATCCCGGGTGAAAAGTGGCCTATAAAAATTGTAGATAAGATTATTGAAATTGACCAGACACCGATAGGAAGAACTCCGAGAAGCAATCCCGCAACATATACAGGACTGTTTACCTTCGTGAGAGATATATTTGCGTCTCTGCCTGACTCGAAAATAAGAGGATACAAAGTCGGAAGATTTTCGTTCAATGTAAAAGCAGAGAACGGCGGCGGAAGATGCGAAGCATGCGAAGGTGACGGGCTGAAAAAAATTGAAATGAATTTTCTGCCTGACGTTTATGTAACGTGTGACGTGTGCAACGGAAGAAGATACAGCAAGGAAACGCTTGAAGTAAAATACAAAGGGAAGTCAATTGCCGATGTACTTGAAATGACAGTTGAAGATGCAGTGGCATTTTTTGAACAAGTCCCGACGTTAAAGAGAAAATTAAAAACTTTGTTTGATGTTGGTCTTGGTTATATAAGATTAGGTCAGCAGGCAACAACTTTATCCGGCGGTGAAGCGCAGAGAGTAAAGCTTGCAACGGAGCTCTCGAAAGTGCAGACGGGAAGAACGGTTTATATTCTTGATGAGCCGACTACAGGACTTCACTTTGAAGATATAAGAATGTTATTGGATGTATTGAACAAGCTTACCGATAAAGGAAATACAGTAATTGTTATTGAGCATAATCTTGATGTAATAAAATCTGCTGACTGGATAATTGATCTTGGACCCGAAGGCGGCCACGGCGGCGGCGAGATAATTGCAGAAGGCACTCCGGAAGATATTATAAAGAAATTTTTGAATGTGGGTTATACTGCGAAGTATTTGAAAGAGGAGATGGGGTAATGTTTCATTTTAATCATTCGGGAAACATGGATGAGACAAAACACTTTTTATCTAAAAATAAAATATTAGAGATAGAACTTGATAATTTATGGTCAGCTTACAATGGGTTAAACGATTTAATACCTCAGGAGATTGGCTTTACAACCCCTGATGGTAAGTTTGTACGAGGAAGAATGGGGTCAGGAAATACATTACCTTATAGTGAAAGTATTTTCGAAATTCATTGTTCGTATGAGCTGGCATCTTTGTCTTTCTACAAGCAAGCTATGATTTCTTTGAGAAGTGCTCTTGAGTTGGGTTTGCTTTCAGTGTATTTTGATAAAAATGATGATTCGCAAAAAACAATTCCTGATTGGTATAATTCAAATATGGATACTCCGTTTAAAAAGAATATTGTAAAAGGAATATTACAAATTGAAAATATAACAAAGTTTTGTACACAATCTGATTTAGAAAAAAGAATTAACCAAGTGTTTGAAGATTTATCTCACTATAATCACTCTAAAGGATTATCTTATTCGGCAATGGTACTTAATAAAGCCAATTTCACCAGATTTAATGAAGATGCATTTTTGAAATGGACAGTTTATTTTAAAAGAGTAATCCAAATTTTAGTCATTATTCATATTTTAAAATATCCTATTGCAATGCAAGATACACCAATGTTTAAAAAGTTTGGATTAAATGGACCTATGAGTGGCTTCATAGATGACAGTGAAAGGTATTTTATAAAGGCAGTTTTAAGTGAAGAAGATATAAAAATAATACAGGAAATAAGTGATTCTGATGAAAATGCGAAAACTCAGGCGGAGTGGGTAAATTCACATCGAGACTTAACTAATGAAGAGATAGAAAAACAACTTAAGGAATGGGAGGAATTAATGGAACAAATGAAACCAAAAAATTCAACTGACAAAGATTAATTATCCAATCTAATTTTATAGTTTTTTTCCTCATACTTCTCAACTTCTCTTGCCAACAAGTCAAGTTCCTTTAATTCATCCGAATCTTTCTTCAAGTCCTTCTGCATATGATCATAAATTCTACTAAGAATGACCTCGTATTCTTTCTTATTTTTTATTTCTTTTACCATAAACAATAATAATAAAAAGTTACCAAAATGGTAACTCAATTTAAAAATATTTCTCCCTACTAATAGGGAAGTTTATATTGCGCATTTAAATTATTCTTATTATTATAGAGAAGTTCAAATTTAGACCTGTCGGAGTAATTTCCCGGCAGGTCTTTTGCGTTTTATAGAAACAGTCCCGCTTCCCGCTAAAGCTGGACAAGAAAGACGGGACTGAAGCGGAGTTTATCCCGCATTTATCGCGGGGCTCAGAATGTGACAATTATGTTACTATT
>JBHEKU010000179.1:0-6641 GCA_041859205.1 Ignavibacteria bacterium
CTGCCCCCTGAAAGTATTGGGCAGTATATTTCCGCTAGTGTAATATGAGAAAAGAAAATAACCCCCAGCAATCATCACGAAAATAATCACTCCGGCAATTAAATCAAGCGTAGTCTTTAAAACTCTTTTAATAGTAAATGAGAATGTCCATGCGTCGAATAAATATAGCCCGAACAGCATTAGCCCTTCAGGTCTTGATGCAGTAGATAATGCAAATAAAATAGAAGGTATTAATGAAATTTTCTGATTCTGAACATCCTTGATGTGATAGTAAACTCCAAGCAGCGTAAAGAATATAAACATAGTCGTTTCCATTCCTGACATTGCTGCCCATTCAAGTCTTCCTGCCATTACAGTTAAAAGCGCGACTAATAATGAAAGATATAACGGGCTGAAATCCATATCAAAGTCTAATACGTCTGAATCAAAAAATACTGTCACTGAAATTTTGTAAATAAAAATACAGCAGAGAATAAAAAATAATCCTGAAAGAATTACAGAGTTCAGCATGAAGGCAGGGGAGATGAAGCTTACTAATCCTGAAACAACGACCCAAAGGGGAGAAGTTGTGCCGGCAGTCGGTTCTCCCGGATTAAAAGTAAAATTAAACTCTTTTGCAAAATTTTCTGCGAAGCGGAAATGAATCCACGTATCATCGAGCGGAACGCCGAGCATTCCGTGAGTAAAGTAATAATTGAACGCCTGATAAATCCCGAATGATACGAGACAGAGTGAAATTATAATTAAATAATTTTTGGAGTGAATGCTTTTCATATATGAAAAAGGCGAATCAGATTCGCCTTTAAAAATCCTTATACTTTATTTTAAAAATTATTTTTGTTTATCTTTTTCCATTAACTCCTGGATCTTCTTCTTTTCCCAATCGTCACTGAAATATCCGCCTTTTCCAAAAACAGAAAAAGCATGGAACATTATTCCTATTCCCCATCCGATTGAAACCCAGTAGAACCACCAGTTCCCTGTGTAATTAATATAATTAATCAACGCAAGAAGAAGATTGATGATTAAATAATTAATCAGATTTATATAAAAAGATTTTCTGGCTTTTACTTTTGCAGCCGCGCGGCTGTAAAGTTCTTCCTGTGAAGGTTCCATAGTTGTTGGATTAAATTATAAAGTTCGTTTGATTAAATGAATTCTACACCGTTATCTTCAGCATTCTTTTTTGTCTGCATTATTTCATTTTGTTCTTCTTCTGTAAGGTCGTCCCATGATACCTGTTCAGTATCTATTTTCATCATGTCTAAGTAACTTTCAAGAAGATTTTTATCTTCGATGCTGTTAACGAGACTTATAATCTCTTTTCTTAATTCTTTAATGGACATATATTTTATTACTTTGGTTCTTGACGGGTATCTTGGAAATTTAAAAGAAATACAACATCATTTTGAATCTCATAATATAAATAATTTTTGTCGGTTATGAGCACTTTTCTAAGATAGTCATCGTCTGAAGTTTTATGACCCATAAAGGGTTGAGTTTCTAATAAAGATAATATTTCATAAACTCGTGAACTGAAATCATCTGTAATACTATAATTCCAGTTTTCCAGTAAATAATCAATAATTTTATCGTAACTGAGTTTTGCCTGTTTAGTCCAAACTATCTTGACTTCCATTCAAACATTCGTTTTTTCATTTCTTCGTGAGGTATTACCTGACCGTTTTTAATTTGCTCACGCGAAGTTTCAATCTCTTTTTTGAACTTTTCGCTTTTCTCTATTCTTTCAATAGTTGTAATATTTTCAGAATTCATAATTTCAAGATAATTTTCCAAAACTTCCTCATCATTAGTTCTATCAATTATTTTATATATCTCATTTTTTAATTCTGCTATGCTCATAATATTTATTACCTTGGTTCTTGACGAGTATCTTTAATAGTAAGTAAGATTATTTTATTCCCTTTGATTCTATAATGTAAATAAGAATGTTCTGAGATTAAAAATTTTCGATAATTTCTATCGGAAAATTTCATTCCCATTGACGGGAACATACTTAATAATTCTACTCTTTTACTCAGTGAATGAAAAAAATTATTTTGTACCTTCACGGACCAGTTTTCTTTCAGATACGTTACGATTTTTTCAAGTTGTGATAAAGCAAGAGGAGTCCAAACTATTTTGAAATCCATTTTGCCAGTTTATCCATTACAACTTCATTGTCAATAAATTCACCTCTTTCAATTTGTTTTTCAGATTCTAGAATATCATCTTGTTCATCTTTGCTTAGGTCATCCCATGATAAAGTCCCTTGATGCTGAATTAACATTTGATGATAACTTCCTAAAAAATTTTCATCGTTTGAAGCCTCAACTATTTTATGTATTTCTTCTTTTAACTCTGCTATGCTCATAACATTTTAATTTAAAAATTAAAACACTGCAGTTTCTTCATATACTCCGAATACTTCTTTCAGCTCTGCACACATTTCGCCGAGCGTAACATATTTTCTTGCGCAGTCAAGAACTCTTGGCATCAAGTTAGTTCCGTCTTCTGCAGATTTCTTTAACTCTGCAATAGCATTCTTTACATCTTCCTGATTTCTGGATGCTTTCAATTCTTTTAATAATCTCACCTGACTTTCTTCAACTTCTTTAGAGATTTGTAAAATAGGAATATCTATCTTTTCATTCTCTTCAACAAAATCATTTATACCAACCACAATTTTTTCTTTCTTATCAAGTTCAACCTGATATCTGTATGCTGCATCTGCAATTTCTCTCTGGAAGAATCCGTTTTCTATGCATGGAATTACTCCGCCCTGTGCTTCAATTAAATCAAAATATCTGTTTGCTTCAGCTTCTATATCATCTGTTAATTTTTCTATGTAGTAGCTTCCGCCTAACGGGTCAGCTACGTTTATTACTCCGTGCTCATGCGCAATTATTTGTTGTGTTCTTAAAGCAATCTTCACTGCTTTATCAGATGGCAATGCAAGTGTTTCATCCATTGAGTTTGTATGTAACGATTGCGTACCGCCAAGCACTGCTGCCAATGCTTCGATAGCCGTTCTTACAATATTATTTTCCGGCTGCTGAGCTGTTAAAGAGCATCCTGCTGTTTGTGTGTGGAATCTTAATGTCCATGATTTCGGGTCCTTCGCGCCGTATTTATTCTTCATTCTCTTTGCATAAATTCTTCTTGCTGCTCTGAATTTTGCAATCTCTTCAAAGAAATCTAAATGCGAATTGAAGAAGTGAGAAATTCTCGGTGCGAATGCATCAACATCCATTCCTCTTTCTATGCAATGCTCTACATATGCAAATCCGTCTGCAAGTGTAAATGCAAGTTCCTGTGCTGCTGTTGAGCCTGCTTCTCTAATATGATATCCGCTGACTGAAACAGGATTGAACTGCGGAACTTCAGTTGTCGAATATTCCATCATGTCAGTAATAATTCTCATAGATTGCTTTGGAGGATAAATATATTCTTTCTGAGCTATGTATTCTTTTAAGATATCATTCTGTAATGTACCTCTTAACTTGTTGAATGCTACTCCCTGCTTTTCTGCAACTGCTAAATAAAAAGCGTATGCCATAATGCATGGTGAGTTAATAGTCATCGAAGTAGAAACTTTATCAAGCGGTATGCCATCAAACAATCTTTCCATATCAGCTAATGAAGAAACCGATACTCCGCAGATACCAACTTCACCTTCTGCAAGAGGAGCATCTGCATCCCAGCCCATAAGTGTAGGCATATCGAATGCTGTAGAGAGACCTGTTTGTCCGTGCTCGAGCAAGTACTTAAACCTTTGGTTTGTATCTTCAGGTGTTCCGAATCCTGCAAACTGCCTCATCGTCCATAATTTCCCTCTGTACATATTGTGGTGAATGCCTCTTGTGTAAGGGTATTCGCCCGGGTATCCTATCTCATTATAATAATTCGTTTCTTTTGTATCTTCAGGGGTATAGCAGATATCAAGCTCTCTGCCCGATAGGGAAGTGAACTTCATTCCGTTTGTTCTCTGGGATTTTGCTGTTTCGTTCCACTCAGCTTTAGAAGCGCTTTTTTTAGGTTCTATATTGCTCATTTTTTATATGGATAAGTATATTTATAGTTCAAAATGGAGTAGGGCAAAGATAATTCTTTAAACTGGTAAAAAAAACTCAATTAGACAGTTCAAAATTCGAAACCTTAGCACATGTTTGAAGTCTAACTAAGTAATCAAACAATACAACAATTATATTATGAAAAAAATTTACATACTGCTCTTTATGCTTTTAGTATCAGCTGCATATTCACAAACTCTTACAGCGGATGAAATAGTTAACAAATATATCAATGCCATCGGAGGGATTTCCGAACTAAAGAAAATCAATCAGATATCACTTACAGGAAAGGCTGTCATAATGGGACATGTAACGGCTGATATTAATTATTATGAAGATGCAGTTCAGAAGTGTATGTTCTCTATTGTAGGCGGTGAAGGAATCTCTGCAAAGAACTACTATGACATGACCGGCGGCTGGGTTTCTCAAAACGGAGCAAAGGAAGATGTTGCGCCTGAACAGATGAATACATTAAAGATTACAGTTGAAGACGGAACTTATTTTTATCTGGCAGATATGGAAGGCAAAGGAATTAAGACCGAGCTTTTAGGTGAAGAAAAAATTGACGGCAGGGATTGTTATAAAATTAAATTTACCCATAAAGGTACCGATAAAAATGTTCAGTATATAGATAAAGAAAGTTTTTATGCCGTAAGAGTTGAATCCATTTCCAGCAAGGGAAATCTTATTATTGTTAATAACTCCGATTACAGGGAAGTGCCGGGCACAAAGTTAATTCTGCCATACTCAATTGAAAGAGGACCTTTAAAAGGCACTGTGGATAAATATGAAATAAACGTACCCTTAGATCCTAAAATTATTTTAGGCAGTAATTAAAAGTAAATTAGTGGAAAAGTACATTCGTAAAAATCTGCGAAACTTTATTTATTTTTTTGAGTGTAATGATTAAATTAAAATCAATATTTATCTCAAAAAATGAAAAAAATTTACATCGTCATACTCTTAGTTTTAACATCAAATTTATTCAGCCAGACTCTTACATCTGATGAAATTGTTCAGAAGTATATTTCAGCAATTGGCGGAATAGATGAAATAAAAAAAATAAAACAAATAACAATATACGGTACAGCTATATCGGGATTAAATACTTACGACCTTCTGGCTTACGAAGATACCGTTGAGAAATATCAGTTTGCCCATGTAAGCGGTATAGATTACGATGTAAGAACTTATTATGATACTAAAACCGGATGGACTCTTCAGAACGGAGTTAAGTCAAGTTTATCTAAGCAAACCCTTGAATCCTTATTGCCGAATATTGAAGACGGAACTTATTTTTATCTGGGAGATATGGAAAGCAGGGGAATAAAAACTGAGCTGCTCGGCGAAGAAAGAATTAACGGAAAAGATACTTATAAAATAAAGTTTACCAGAAACGGAAAAGATAAAAACATTCAGTATTTCGATAAAGATACTTACTATTTAATAATGGTAGAAACCCCCGGTATAAATTCTGTTCAGATATTATACGATAAATATAAAACTGTTCCCGGTACTAATTTGAAACTACCTTACTATAATGAAAAAGGGGGAATTATGGGAACAATAGAAATGTATGAAATAAATGTTCCTCTTAACCCAATGCTTTTAATATTCGATAAATAATCAAATCTTTATATATATCTGAACAAAACATTTGAACTTTTGGATGAATAGTCGTATTTTACTTCTACAATCCAAAAGTTCTTTTTCTTTATATCAATAGCTAACGGAAATGAAAAAATCTCTGTTAACCCTCACAATTTTTTTAACCCTCATTATAAGTTCTCAAAATATTTTTTCTCAGGGAAAAAATATTCGTTTAGTTGGTTCATTAAACCCTGCAAATGTCGGCTACTCTGCGCTATGGGGCTATTCTGCAAACGGCAGAGAGTATGCTATCCTCGGCGGGAACCAGTCTATTTATTTTATTGATATTACGGATTCAACTAATATTCGTGTCTGCGGCTCATTCACTACTCATTTTAGTCAGTGGCATGAGATGAAAACTTATTCGCATTATGCTTATGTAGTTTCAGAGGCAGATAATTCAGGTGTAGAGATCTATGATTTAGCTAATCTTCCCGCATCTGTAACTTATGTAGGACAATATAATCCTCCCGGACATTCACGAACTCATTCAATACAGCAGTCAGGTCCATACCTTTATTTAAACGGCGGCTCTTTCAATGGAATAAAAATTCTCGACCTATCCGTTAACCCCGCTGTTCCGGTCCCGAGAGGTCTTTGGAATGGTTATTACGTTCACGATTGCAGTGTGGTAAATGATACTATCTGGGCTGCTAATATTAGTGATGGAAAAATGTCAGTCATTAATGCAGCCAATAAAGATAATCTTACTACTATTACTGACTGGACTAACGGTCCTAATCCGTTTCCCCACAATAGCGCTCTTACTTCCGGCAGAAAATTTATCTTTACTACTGATGAAACACTTACTCCCCCCGGGAGATTAAAAATCTGGAACATACAGGACTTATCTGATATACAGCTTGTGAATATATGGAATCCTTCTGATGTTTTTAAAAACGGAGTAATTCACAACGT
>JBHEKU010000132.1:0-2561 GCA_041859205.1 Ignavibacteria bacterium
AATGTTATTTTTATAAATCACGGTGAGGGCTTTAAATCAGTATATGCAATCCTTGAAAATATAAAGGTAAAGCCGGGAGATATAGTAAAAGCCGGTAACGTTATAGCGTATACATCTGATAACGAAAATGGACAGTCGTTCCATTTTGAGTTATGGAGATGGAGCAGAGCGCTCGACCCGAAGCAATGGATTAAAGTGAATTGATTGATGAACATGGAAATTGAAAAAAATAAATATACTGTTTCGATAATACTCACTACTTACAACAGAAAAAAATATTTGCCGAGAGCTATTGATTCAGTTCTGAAGCAGACATATAAAAACTACGAAGTAATTATTGTAGATGATGGTAGTAAAGATGATTCTGAAAAAATAATTTTTCCTTATTTAAAAAAATATTCTAAATTTAAATATATACGACACTCAAACAGAAAAAATCCTTTATCAGTAAATACAGGATTTTTACTTGCAGCCGGGAAATATGTTACTCTCCTTGATTCCGATGATGAATATGAAAAAGAACATTTAAAACTGAGAGTAGATTTTTTAAAGAAAAATCCTAAGATAGATTTACTTCACTCCCCCGCTAGATTAATTGGAAAAGAGGAGGATATGTATCTTCCCGATGCGCTAAATAAGAAGAAATTGATTCATATTAATGACTGCATTATCGGAGCTACATTATTTGGTAAAAGAGAAGTGTTTATGAAATTAAACGGATTTAAAAACCAATATTCGGCTGATTCAGATTTTTATACCAGAGCAATAAAAAAAGGATTTACCGTTACAAAGTTTGATAAGCCTACATACGTATATTATAGAAATTTACCGGACAGCGTTACAAATAAAATTAAAAACACAAAATGAAAGTTGATGAAAAAATAATGCTTGGATGTATAGCACTTGCTAAAAGAGGTACAGGATATGTTTCGCCGAATCCATTAGTCGGTTGTATAATTATAAAAGATGATGCTATTATCGGAGAAGGCTGGCATGAGAAATACGGTGAGCCGCATGCTGAAGCCAATGCAATATCAGATGCTAAGAAAAAAGGATTTTCAGTTGAAGGTGCGAAATTATATGTTAATCTTGAGCCCTGTTCCCATACCGGAAAGCGTCCACCCTGCGCTGATTTGTTAGTAAAAAAAAAAATAGCTGAAGTTTACATCGGAATGCAGGACCCGTATAAAGAAGTTAACGGGCTCGGGATAAAAAAATTAACAAATGCAGGAATAAAAGTTACTGTTGGGATTCTGGAAAATGAATGTAAAGAATTGAATAAATTTTTTATAAAATACGTAACTGAGAAGAGACCTTACGTTACGTTGAAAATAGCACAAAGCATTGACGGCGTAATTGCTCTTTCCAATAATAAATCAAAATATATTACGAATCAAACTTCAAGAAAATTTGTTCATCAGTTAAGAAGTGAATATGATGCCGTTCTCATAGGAAAAAATACTGCTAAATGCGATGACCCCGACTTAACGGTGCGGGAAGTTGACGGCAGACACCCGTATAGAATTGTAATCGACAGCAAACTAAAACTATCAAATGATTTAAAGCTTTTCTCTGATGAAAATCATGCTAAAACTTTTATTATCTCAAATGAAAAAGATAAATCCAGAAATGTAATTTATATTCAAAACAAAATAACCGTTAAGAAGATATTAAAGAAGTTATATGAACAAAAGATTAACAGTGTATTAGTTGAAGGAGGAGCCCATGTTTTTTCCCAATTTTTAGAAGAGGATTTATTCGATGACGCTTATTTTTTCATTGCTCCTAAAATTCTGGGTAACGGATTACATTCCTTCGGCAATTTCAAAATTAAAAATTTAGAGAAGGCAAAGGACTTAAAATTTGAGTATCAAAAAAACTTAGATAACGATATTTTACTATATTATAAAAAATAATGTTTACAGGAATAATACAGGATACAGGAAGAATTCTTTCCGCCGATAACAAAGGTGATTCAAAAAAATTCAGTGTCTATGTTCAGGAAGAATTTTTACATGGAGTAAAAACAGGTGACAGTATTTCAGTCAACGGCGCATGCATGACAGTTGAATCATATTCAAAAGATAATTTTGAGTTCACAACAATTGCGGAGTCACTCAGCAAAACAAATCTCGGCAAATTGCAAACAGGTTCATATATCAATCTTGAAAAAAGCATGACTATGAATTCAAAGCTGGAAGGACATATTGTTTCAGGTCATGTGGATACAATTGGATTAGTTGATAAAGTTATTGAAAACGAAGACAGCTGGGAATTTTTTATAAAATTCTCAAATAAATTTTCCGACAATGTTATTTATAAAGGCTCGATCGCAATTAATGGAGTAAGCCTGACAATTGCAGAAATTGTAAAAGAAGGAAATAAAAATACTACGATAAGAATTTCGATTATACCCCATACATTTAATCATACCAATTTTAAATTTCTGAGAGAAGGAGATATTATTAATATCGAATTTGATCTGCTCGGAAAATACGTTAAAAGAATTTTAAGAAAATAATAATGGCAGCAGTATCGGCAAAATCTATGTTTGAGATCTA
>JBHEKU010000152.1:0-2950 GCA_041859205.1 Ignavibacteria bacterium
TCGTATCTTTATCCCAGAAAATCACTCCATCCTTTTCTGTTCTCTTCGGGAAAAATGTCGCTGGAATGTCAAGTTGTGTCTTCAAAGTGAATTTATTCTCTAACATTCTATCCATGTTCACTTTTAAAATCTTAATCATGGACAAAGTATTTTTATAGTGGCATGTCTGCGCTGTATCGAAAATATTTATATCAAAAATTTCCGTGGCAAGAATATCTCCGTCATCGACTCCTGGATTATATTTAAAAAGATTCGTAATGAATTTATCTTTACCTTGTATAAGGCTCCAGTTCATAGGGCTTCTCCCTCTTCCGTAAGGCAAAGGTCTTGGTGAACCATGCATACCAAACGAGCCAATGCTTAAACTTTGTAATAACCATTCTGGAATCAGCCTTTGCCATCCTATTACAAGCAAAAGGTCTATAGTTTTTTCATTGAGTGCTATTTTATCGTCATCTGAATTCAATGAATACGAATTACATATATAAACTTCAATATTGTTTTTAGCTGCAAAAGATTGCAGATTCATGTAACCGGCAACTTTATTTTTTTCCGCGGTTTTTTCATCAATTGTAATCAGCAAATCAATCTGATAGCCTTCCTCGATAAGTGCCGTCATGCACTCTAAAGAAGTATCTTTGCATCCTGCAAAAGCTATGTTTCTATTTCTGTTTTCCATTCGGCTTTAAATTTTGCCCGTCCCAGAAACTTTTAAGTTCGGAGTATAAATTTTTTTCAAATCTTTCACTCTGTAAAGTTCGAAAATTATCAAGACATTGGATGTCAGGTACAGCATCATCATTCCACCAGATAGGATGAATTAAAATATGTAAATTTTCTTTTCTTTTATATTCTTCGCTATCGAGGGGATGTCCGTATCTCCATAACGCTCTTGAATCTGCTAAGTACTTAAAATTATTCACAAACACAGGTTCATAAGCATGGGGATAAATAGATAACTCAAGCCTGCTGAAAAATTCTAGGCTCAAAGGTCTGTGAAAACTTACTGAGTCAAGTTTTATGCTATAAAAATCCTGCATAAAATCTATTTCCCTTTTAATCTGATAAGACATCTGAGAAATAGTTAAGCCGTCGTATTTAGCAAAATCAAAATGTAGACCAATATAGTGCTGTAATTCAATTATCTTTCTTATAATTTTTTCTTCTCTACCTGAAAATATATTGTAGAAAGGTGAGCGAAGGAATAAAAAATATGTTGCAGGAACTCCAAGCTCTGCTTCAATCTCCGCCATTTCAAGTGCTTTCTCCAGTGATAAATCTATATCATGTCGCAGCAGTACTTTCTTTTCAATCGGTTCATTGGAAAATTTAATTTTTGAGAAACAGGTAAAATTATAATCTTCTTTTAACTTATTTATTAATGTCTTATAATTGTTGTAAGTTAACTCGTTCATCAGTTTGTGTTAATTTTGAACTATAATAATTTTGATAACGCTTTATTAATGTTAGAGGCAGAATTTCCATCGCCGAAAAATGCAGGTTTGTTATCGGATTTATAATTTAAATATTTTCCAAGTGACTGTTCAATCAAATCTCCATTGTCTGCAACTTCCAAAGACCACCCGGCTCTCACAACATTCTTCCACCAGCTGTTTACCAGTGGAACTACAGTGAATTTATCTGCAAAGTATGCTTCTCTTATTACTCCACCTGAATCCGTAATTACCAATGAAGATAAAGAAAGAACCGATGAGAAATCAATATATGGTAATGGTTCAAGTAGTATAACGGATGCCTTCTCAAATAAATATTTTATAGCTTCAGACGAATCAATTAATTTTTTTGTTCTTGGATGAATTGGCCAGACAATATTAACATTACTGTTAATAATTCCATTCAGAATTTTTAATAATCTATTCTCATCTTGTGTGTTTTCTACTCTATGGATAGTGAGCAATACAAAATCATCAGGCAGTTTATATTTTTTCTTTGCATCAGCTGCGTTTTCTTTGATTTTCGGCTCGTTTATTTTGTATAAGCCATACATCGGGTCTCCTACAAATATTCCGTTCTTTAATCCTTCGAGTTCAAGTTTTTCTTCTGCATCTTCAGTGGAGCATAAATTAAAATTACTTATATGGTCAACAATTACTCTGTTAATCTCTTCAGGCACATGCATCTTCTGATAAATTCTTTCGCCGGCTTCTATATGAAAAAGCGGTAAGTATAATTTTGCTGCTACAAGTCCTGCTGCCAATGTAGAGTCCGTATCTCCATAGGTAAGGACTGCATCCGGATTTTCTTTTTCAATTACTTCTTCCAGCTTCATCATTATCTGCGCAGTCATTTTCGCATGGCTTAAACCGCCGATGCTTAAATTATAATCGGGAGTAGGAATATTTAATTCCGAGAAAAACGAATCAGACATTTTGTAATCATAATGCTGGCCTGTATGAACAAGAATTTCAGTAAAAGATTTTCTTATCTCATGTGAAACAACAGCGCACTTCACAAATTGCGGACGGGCACCAACTACTGTAAGTATTTTTTTCATATTTAAAATTCTGTAAAAATTAGTATAGAAAAACATTTTCTGTTAACCATCATAACTATTTAAGAAGACATATATTCGCTAACAAACAGTTCAATTTAAACTTTTCTGGCAAAAGTATCTTTGAATGATTGATACATCGGATGTTTTATTAAATTACTCCACCACTTCTTCACATCAGTATTATTTAAATGTTCAACCAATGATTCAATATTCGGATGCAGAACTCTTTGTTCAATCAGAAATTCATAATAAGGTTTTATTACATCAGATGGATTAGAATTTTCCAGAATTCCTATAGTCGGATGATCTATATAAATGCATTCCAAGAAATTAGTTGAAGGAACACTTAACTGAATAACAATTTTGGATTCTTTAACCAGTTTTATCATATTTGATAATCCTGAATCTTTGACGACCCTTTTATCTGAAATAAAA
>JBHEKU010000047.1:0-42129 GCA_041859205.1 Ignavibacteria bacterium
TATATTCTCAGATTTATATTCTCAGATTTATATTCTCAGATTTATATTCTCAGATTTATATTCTCAGATTTATATTCTCAGATTTATATTCTCAAATTTATTTCCAAGCATACAAATTTAAAAATTCTCCCTCCAATAAAATACGAACAAAAAAAGCTTTCGCTGTTTGAGAGGAGATTTTAGTTGATTGCAATTGGGGGAGAATTATAAGAATAGGTACTATGTAAGTGGCGGGAATGTTCCCCTCCTTACCAAGCTACCAATTATCAAGTCCCGCTTTAGCGGGAGAGGGTTAGGGGTGGTTTAACACACCGTTTTGTCATACCTGCCCCGCACCGAGTGTGGGGTAAACCCCGACAGGGATCAAATCATTTCATACTGCCGCGTTCCGATCATAACGGCGTGTATATAAAAGCAAATTTCATTAAATAAAAGGGTGAGAAATTTGATTTAGTTTAAAAAAATATTTATGGTTAAAAATTTATTATCTCTAAATCAAAAGCTATTGGACCTTTAAATGAAAAAGCTACCTTAAAATAAACTCTTGTATTATACGTTAAGTTTTTCAGAATGTCCTTTTTTATATCCTCATTTAAAATTATTAACCTATCTGCAATTCCATCTCTTTGAATTATACAAAAATTAGCTTCAATTCTAACTATTTGTCCAATAAATTTTTCACTAGTTGGGTATAATTTTTTAATTTTATCCTCATAAGGTAATCGGGTTTTCTCTAAAGTTTTAAAAATATCTTTATAATTTGAATTATTTTTACTCGATAAAAATAATTGTCTTCCATATAATATTTGTGCATCATAGTTTTTATCTCCAGGAGTAAATGCTCTTTCTAAGTGATAAAAAATTTCATCTTCATTGTTAATATTCAAGGAAATTAAATTTTTGGCATAATAATAATGAAGTTTTGAATCACTTCTATTTGCATTTAGTGCTTTTTGTAAAACGTTTTTGGCTAAATTAAATTCTCCTTTGGAAACATAAGTTTGTGAGAGTCTGATAGCAATAAAACTATTCATACGATTTGTTTCAAATGCTTTTTCAAGGCAGCTGATTACTTTAGATGAATCTGCTACAAGTTTTGCTAAATCTGCTTCTGCTGTTAACAGATAAGAATTGGATGGATATCGTTGCATTCCTTCTGTAAGATTTTTTTGAATAAGTTTTACATTGTTTTCAATTTCTATTGAGGAATTCTCAAATTCACCTTTTTTTAATAATGATTCTAAACGATTCAACCCTATTTTAGCAATAGTATGATATGCGTAGCTTGATTTAACAGAAGTTTTCGTTAAAGAGGAAGCTAAAGTCATAGCCTCATTTCTTAATTTATCTTTTTCTAATTCGGAAGGTACTTCTTCAACCATTAGTAAATTATTTTCTGCGAGAGAGTGTTTAATTGAATCATTATCAGGAGACAGTTCCAACGCTTTTTTTAATAATCTGAGACTTTCTTTTAAATTGCTTCCAGGTCTTTTCATTTCATAAATTGCCATTTGATGATAAAGAACAGAATCTTCGCCCAAAATCTCCATCGCAGTTTCATAAACATATCGAATTTTTTCAGTATCAGTAAAAAGTTTTAATAAATCATTTGCTCTGATCATCTGTTTAAATGCTTTTTCATCAGATGAATAAGAAGTATTTAACTCTTTTAAACATCGTATGTACTCACTAAATCTGTCATTTTGGTCCTTGAGTTTTTGTTCAAAAATTATTTGCGCAATATAAGGATGACGTGCCCTATATTCCCATTCTTTTAATACTGAGTTAAACTTGGAGAAAACCACTTCTTCTAAGGGTAAAAAAAATTCTTTTTCAAAAATTTCGAATGGAATATCATGTATGCGACTTATAATTCCCGCTCTTACAGGAATATCTAATCTGTTTAAGACACAAACAGTTAAATAAATGCTTTGTGCTTTTTGAGGTGAAATATTGTTAAATTCATCTATTAAAATTTCCTCATATTTCTTTCCTAATGTAGCTTCATGAAGAGCAACTAATAATTGACGACCAGCTAATTCTGCAAATGCACTTCTACATTCCTCTAAACTCTTACCTTTGAGTGTTCCCAAAGAGTTATTTTTTGTTAACAAGTCGATTAGATTATCGATTTCTTTAGTATTTAAATATTTAAGCTCTTTTTTATTCGAAACATATGGATACAAGTCCTCACAAAACATGTTCCATTCATTGATTCTTTCAGATCCAACAATAGTTAATTTTTTACCCTCAACTCCAAGGTTGTTAAACAAATGCTTAAGTTCTCGTATTCTTTTGGACATATTATCAACAAACAAAAAAACTCTTTCTCCGGTTAAATTAATTATTTCTTGAATAGAATTTGTATTTATTTCCCCTCCTTCCTTAACATATAAACACAGTTTGTCAAACTCTTTTGCAGCATCCCAAGCAATTCTTCTCAGCGTAATTGACTTTCCTGCACCAGCATGTGCTAGTAAAACTATTAACTCAATTTTTTCTTCATGTTCGTTTTCATCAATTAGAAATTTTTTCAAAAGAATTTCGTCCGATGCTTCTCTTCTCACATCTAACTTTTTTTCTATGGCAGACCAATCATCATTATATCCTTTGTAAAAATCTTTTGCTTTAATAATTTTAGTCGACTGTATACCATTTACATAGTCTACGTCTGTATTTAAAAATTCTATACAGCTTGGACTTAATTTGGAGTCATTATTTAAAAATTTATTTTCAATAGAATGATCAACTTCTTTTTTTTCGATTTTTAAAAGATCTCTATAATTATTAGGTAGAAAATTATCAATCTCAGTTACAAAATCAGAAAAAGTACCTTTTAATAAAGTTATTTTTTTTGTTTCCCAAAACCTACTTTCTTCTGGTTCAAAATCAGGCATTATAGCATAGTATCTTGGCCTATTATTGTTTCTTGTATCTTTTTCCAGTTGATCTAAAACAATTCTAAAATTGGGATCATTCAAAGAATATCCTATAAACAGTATGGATCTATCATATGCAAAAGTTTCAAATTGCCCAAAAACATTTCTTCTTTCTTTTTTATAATTTATATAATGATCAGTAGAAATTATTAAAGGACAATCTTCATTATTAATTCTTGAGATACACCCATGTAATTTTAGTAGTTTTATATCTTTATCGCTTTTCATCTTATCTTCTACTCTATCTTTATCTTCAATGAATGGCACAACAATTTGAAAAGCAGATGAAGAGTTTTCGTAAGATTTTTCAATTAATCTATCATAATTTGTAGTAACTATTGATACCCATCTTAATTTTGTGATTCCTCTAAAAACATCGGTAGGTTTAAAATCTTCAAAAATTTCTTTCAAAAAATTTTGAAAAGTCAAAAAATCGGATTCATTTATTGCATATTCAGAAATTTGAGTTAAAGGTCGATCAGTAAATTTCCCTCCTAGAAATTTGTCAGATATCATAATTCCAAGTTGGGCACCTGTAGGTGGGGTTTCTCCTTTAGAGTTTCTAGATTCTTTCGAAGCGCCTGCTCCTAAAAATAAAACGACTTTACCATCCAACAACTGTTGAATTAAATATGGGGGAAGTTGCATTTAGATTAAATAGATTATAATTATAGTAAATTAAAATATTTTATTATAATAAAAAATCCTTTTATGAAAACTTTCTTTTTTTGATTTTAATAGTTTCAATGCTTGAGTATTACAACGAGGGCAAATAATAAATTGTGATTGCCGCCTCGTTTCATTAAAATCGAAACCACCCCTAACCCCTCCTTATAAAGGAGGGGAACAGTCTCATCTAACTTCTTGTGATAATTCATTAGCATCGAATATAAAACATAACGCTATGAACGGCCTTATAAATTTTCCGTTAAGAAAATCACGAGAACAGGCGTCGCTCGGAAAGCTGTTTGAGACTCGACGAAGTCGAGGCGAGTTCTTTCCGGAGCAGCCTTTCGATGTGATTTTTAGGGAAATTTATAGAAGCCTTGATTTTTTTGGTTCTTTTTGTATCAAGACAAAAAGAACAGTCAAACGAAGTTTGACGAAATGATATAAATAAAGTCGTTGCTTTCGCCCGTTTTTTTAAAACTGGATCCCGGGTCAAGCCCGGGGTGACAAGCATGGTGTATCTTTAAAGTTGGGGCTTTCTCCCCGTTAATTTAAAAATGGATTCCGGGTCCCCGCTAAAGAGGGACAGCCCCTCTCCCGCCTAGGCGGGACTTGATAATTGGTAGCTTCGCAGGAGGGGGAAACAGTATACTGTAATTTTTATTTTACCCCAAATTCAAGGTTTCACCCAAATCGCAACCCAACACCTAATCTTGTGTAAAATCAACTCCACAAAAATTCATCCGCCAGAAAAAATCTCAACTAAACCATTGAAATATCAACCCAAAAAAATCTGATAAAAAATGAAAAAATTGTTAAAACAATAAATTAACTCTGAAAATCAGAAAAAACGTAACCTTGAAAACAGCCCAAAATCGAAATAATTCTGTAATCCTGAGCTGTGCTCAGTCCCTTCTTCAGCGGGATGCTATCTGAAATCACTTTAAACAGCCCAAAATCGCAATAATCCTGCATTCTGAATTCTGAATTCTGCATTATTTTACGTCTCTTATAATCCGCACGACCTTATAAATCTTCAAAATCTCGTCCTCATCATAGATTTCCGGCTCATATTTGGTGTTTATAGAGTAAAGCATCACAGAACCCGCCTTTTTATCCCGTTTTATAAGCTTTGCATTCGCCTCTATCGTATCGACCGATTTAAACACGCAAACCACAGCCGTTCTGTCCTTTATCAGGTCCGGCTTATCCACGCAAATCAGCACGTCATAGGGATTTATATAGGGAGCCATCGAGTCGCCCTTGGCTATCAGCCCGAACGCCTCTCCGTACTTAGTCAGCGCCGGCAGCTGCATGTACTCCTTTACCTTATCCGTATCCCATTGGCTTGCCGGGCTGCCGCAATAAACGTAGGCGTACAGCGGCACGCTGCGGATTTTGCTCTTCTCAGCCGGTGCCTTTTGGATGAACATCTCTCCCTCGCCGCTGATAAGCCACGATAGATTGACGGCGCCGAACTTATCCACGAGCCGCTCATAGAACTCGGAGTTGGGCTTTACCTTGCCGCTTTCATAGCGGGAAAGGTTGCCGTTATCGATGCCGAGCTTCACTGCCAGCTGGTTTTTATTCAGCCCCAGCGCCTCGCGAAGCTGCTTTAATCTTGTTTGTATCATAGGGGAAATTTAAATCATATAAAGAGCAAAACAAATTATAACGATTATCGTTAAGATTGCCCATGCTACTTTGTGAATGGTTTTCATTGTATAGAGTTAAGTTTAATTGTAATATTCATACTTGTACTTATAACTCTTAGTGCTAATTTTTTTACTGCCTATGGATTTTGAAATGCTGACTGATTCTATAAGTCCGTTTGCCTGATAAGTGAAATCCATCTTATAAATAAATACCTCGCTTCCGATTTTTTTAATCGTTGTGTACGAGCTTATTTTATCGTTCTCAAATTCAAATTTTAAATATTTCTGGTTATCAAAATCTGCGCGCAGCGGCATATAGAAGCTTGTTAGGTCTGCATTTACATCGCGGGCTTTTATTGTCATCGATTTATCATCCCGGCTTATTTCAAAAACATTATCGGGGTTGGGGACAGTTACATCCAGAACTTTTTTTATCATGCCGGCGTTATCCGTCTCAATTTTAAATCTGTTCGTTCTGCGGAAATCTCTATAGGTAAAATCTGTATGGCAGGAGTCAGGCAGCTCATTTACATAGGAATACTTTGCATAGTAATCAATCATTTCATAGCTCTCGCTTTTTATAGCGAAAAGTTTTCCGAAATCATGCTCGTAAAAAAGCGCAGTCTCATCGGGACTGTAATAAATATAACTAATCAATCCGCCAACGTTGTATTTTATATTGTATTCAATGTCATCTGCCTTTTCGTTTTCTCCCAATAGATAAATGTCGTTGTGAGTGATTAAGTTTTCAATAAAGCCGCGGGTGTTGAGTTCGTATTTTTCAAACTCCGGCTCTGCTTCGCTCCAGACAGTTATCGTCTTCACTTTATTTTCTCTTAGTCTCTTCGCATCTGCTTCAAAAATCTTTTTGAGATTTGTGTTAACAATTAAATGCATAGAGGCATGCCTGCTTGTGAAAGGAAAGGTGTACTGGGCGTTTATATTGGTGTACAGTACAGAGAAGAGTATAAAAAATATTTTACTAAAATTACTATTTATAAAATTCATATTGGTAGTATTTAGCAAATGTGCCTTCTTTATAAGTTCTTTCATTTAACGTATTGTAAAGGGAATTCTCAGCATAATCTGTCACCGTAAAATCTATCAGCCCGTTATCTTTATAATGATATTCCGTGTTTATATAAACAGGGCTATCCTCTTCCTGCACAGGATAAGTTACTTGCTTTCTGAAGATTCTGCCGTTCTCAAAAATAAATGTCTCAGTTCGCCACCCGGGAGCGCCGTCACTTATTGCAGGATTGTAATCCGATGAAGTAAATGTAATAGCATCCGGTTTATATTCAACAGTGATATACCAGAACTCTTCCTTATCATACATGCAGATAAGCTTATTGATTTTTTTATCCGTATCATAGGAGTAAATCAGCCTTGTATCAATATTATCATAATTAGTTTTGCCGCGGAACTGACGTATCTGAATAAGCTGATTGATTTGTTCGTAGCCCGGAAGGAAATGTTCAACTTTGTAAAAGTTGCCAACTTTTATGAAAGAGTTAAAATAATATTTAAGAGTATCGTGTGCTATAAAAATTTTATATGAGCTATCACGCTTGATAAAACCGGTGAAGTGCCAGACTTCATTTTGTGAAAAGATCTTTTCATTGCCTTTTCCGGTGGGACTTACATTAAAAATTATATCACGCTGTGTTCCATTAAATGAAAGATCCCCGTCAAAATCATTTCTAAGATTTGATTCTAAAGTTACATGTCTGAAAATATTCCCCGCTTCATCGAACTTCATGGAATCGTAGAGAACGTTCCCGCTGCTATCAGTCGTAATTGAACTTTTAACTTTCCGGCTTTTTATAATATTCTTATCATTATTAAAAATTTCTCTCAGAGCATATTCCTTCAGAAAATAATATTCAAAGTACTTCATGTGCACGGCATCTGAGTATTGAGCCATTAAATTGCTTAGAGCAAATAACACGAAAATTATTGAATAAATCAATTTATTCATATGTAGTTTTAAATTTTGTGACCGGCACCACATAGGGGATGAATTTTTACCCTCAGCTTAACTACCATAAAAAGTTAGTCATTATAGCTGTACCGCATAAGTGCGGTAAATAGTGCTTGACTATACTGAATATGTGCCGTAAATTTGTATGGTAGATTTAGATTTAAGAATTATGAATTAAGATATAAGATTTTCCAAGAATTTAAAATGAAGAATTGATACAGTTATGAGTTATGAGTTATGAGTTATGAGTTATGAGTTATGAGTTATGAGTTACTGCGTAGCAGTCCCGTCTTTAGCGGGATGAGTTATGAGTTACTGCGTAGCAGTCCCGTCTTTAGCGGGATGAGTTATGAGTTACTGCGTAGCAGTCCCGTCTTTAGCGGGATGAGTTATGAGTTATGAATTATCGGGAGGGTTTAAAAAAATACGAAGAATTATGCTAATTGCTAATTGTTAATTGTTAATTGTTAATTGTTAATTGCTAATTGCTAATTGCTAATTGCTAATTGTCGAATCGGTATAAAAAAATATCAGCCTGCAAATTACTTCTATGCAAGACTGATATTTTTAGGAAAAGGATTTTTGCGCTTCTTAGTGATAACGAATAGAAAAACATTAACGGAAGTACTCAATTGAAAGCGTGCGTTTCTTTGGTATCAGTTCTTCTTGTGCGCTGCCCGCCAGAGTATTGTAAATGTAGACAATGTAGTTCTTGCTGTTTTCAACAATTGTAAATATATCACTCTGTGTATCAGCAAATTGTTTGCCTACGGCAGCTTCCTGGTAAATACCATCGACAACATAATAAAGCTTCTCTATTGATAAAGGTAATTCCTTAATATTATGCTTCGCCAAAAATTCTTTGTATATCTTCTCAGCCTCCACGGGGGAGATCGAGTCAGGTACGTAGTATTTCATTTTCTCTTAAGGGAGTTTAAGATTATGTATGGCGAATCGTAACAAATTAATTTAATGATTATGAATATGCAACATAATATTGCAGAAATACCTATGACAGTTAATACGGTTTGTGAAAAATTTTAACTCCTCTCACAGGTATAAAAAAGTATTCCTCTTATATAAATATATGATTTCTATTCATTCAGTTTTAACGGCATTGTAAAGCTAAAAACTTTTGTGAAAGCATTTATCGCTCCCGCGAAATTAATAATGTATAATTAATTATTCAAAATCTTTCCGGTGTACTGCTTTAATCAGTAAGTAATTTGCGTGCAGATTAATCTGCTTCGCATAATATTACTAATTATTATTTCTTAATTATTAATTGTAAAAAATGCTTCCAGATAAAAAAACAGATGAGTACACACGTTACTGCATTACTCCTGAAGGGAAAGAGTACCTTCGCAGAATGCTTGAAGAAAAAAATACCACCGAAGAACCTGAAGATAACGATGATGAATTTGAACTGAACATGGATGAAGAAATTGATTTTGAAAATTTAAAAATATTTGATATCGATGATGCTGACTTTGAGCCAGATGAGCTTGATTTACTTGAAAATGAAATTCTGAATGATGAGCAGACCGATGAATTATTCAGGCTGAATGAAAAAGATAATGATGATGACTATGATTTCTGGAAAGAGACACGCTCTTGATTTTAGATTTCAGATTTCAGATTTCAGATTTTCTTGTATGCGAAGGGTGCAGGGGGTGTTCAGAAAAATTATATGTAACAAGCTCGTTCATTAAATTGAATTATCATAAGGACAAGAAAAGTTCATTTCTTCAGAATAATTTCTCTGTTCAAGCCCCCTCCTTTCTCTAAGGAGGGGGAAGGGGGTGGTCAGAAAATAAGATACGTAAAAAGTTTATAGCTAGTTCCGGGGCAGCTTTACAAGCTATAAACTTTTTACGAAAAAAAACAAAATCATTTAAACTTAAATCTACTATCATGAAAAATTTTATCACAGGTTCCGATCTCTCCGCAATTATCGGACTCAATCCGTACAAAACTCCTTACGCCGTTTGGGCTTCAATAGTTAATTCGCGCGGAGAGAAAGAGCCTGAGCTTGCTATAAAAATTTCCAACACTCTTCAGCCGGCAATTGCCACACTGTACGAAGAAGTATCCGGTAAAAAAACAATTCTTCCTCTGGAAAAAAATATCCGCCATGAAAAGTATGATTTCATCGCAGCTACTCCGAACCGTTTCATCGAGGATACAGGAGTACTTCAGACATACGGAACGCAGAAATTTATCGAGCGCGACTTTATTCCTCAGCACTGGTATTTAAAAATTATCTGGGATATGGGAGTCACACAAAAGAAAGAGGGAGTGATTGCCTGGCTTGAGCGCGGGCTTCGCTTTAAGCATACGGAAGTTCAGTTTGATGAAGAGCTATATGCACACATGCTGACGGCTGCAGTTGATTTCTGGAATGAGCACATCATTGCAAAAAATCCGCCGAAAGCTCTCACCCGGAGTGATATAAAAAATATTTTCCGCCGGCACTGCGAAATGAAATTTGTCCCGGCAGATGAGCAGAGCTACAATGAAATCAAGCGGATGAAATCTTTGAAGGATGAGAAAAAATTTATTGAAAGCGAGCTTGAAAATATACAGTCATCGCTTGAGTTTCTCATGGGAGATGCAGAGGGCTTGACCTACGGTGATAAAATTCTTGCTACATGGAAAACAGACAGCGGAGTAAAAAAATTTGATGAAACTAATTTTAAAAAAGATAATCCTGATATCTACATGAAGTACTTAACAGAGATAGAAGGGAAGAGAAGGTTTAACCTGAAATACTGATAGTACTTGGTAGTGTGTAATGAGTATTGAGAATATTACTCACTACTCATTACACACTACAAACAAAAAACGAAAAACAAAAATGACAAAGCCAACATTATATTCAAAAAATTATCTATTCACACAAGGAGATGTTACAGTTTATCTTAAGATAGATTGCTGTAATAAACTTTACACTGTCGGAATACAGGATACAAGTATTGAAAGCGCATTTACGGCGACAGAAAACTTTGAGAGAAACATAATCGCTGCAGAGCTAATTCTGGATGCAGTGAGATTTGCAAAAGATGAAATGAAGCCGGAGTTTGAAATTCAGAATTAAGAATGCAGAATTAAGAATTAAGAATTCAGAATTCAGAATTGAAAATTCAAAAATATATTATTCATTACTCATTATTAATTATTAATTGAAACACTTTGGCGCGACCGTTAAAAACAGGATTAGAATATTTTTCGCATGATGTATCGCTTTCTTCCGATGATAAAATTCAGTTCATCGAAGCAAAGCATGGCATCATCGGCTATGCAGTATTTTGCAAGCTTCTGGAGAAAATTTATAAGAATGGTTACTATGTAAAATGGGAGCAGCGTGATGAAATTCTTTTTGCTAAAACTAATTCTCTAGATGTAAAGGCTGTAAAGGAAATAGTTTCTGACTGCATTAACGAGGGTTTATTCTCCGCAAAACTATATAATGAGCATAATATACTCACGTCACGGTCAATACAGCTCCGTTATATTCTGGGTTCGCAGAAGAGAAAAAATATTTACTTGATAAATGATTTTCTCTGCGTATCTGAAACAGAAGCTTCAATACATGTTAAAGTAACTTTAACCGGCATTACCGGTGAGATAATAGAAGTAATCTCTCCGGAAAGTACACAAAGTAAAGTAAAGGAAAGTAAAGAAAAGAAAAGCAGGGGGGAGGAAACCCCGCCCCGTGATTTTTTAAAAATTTCCTTTGATGAATTTTACAAAGCATTTTTAGCTGAGAAAGATTTTGATACTTACGAAAAGTATGACCTTGAAATTTATTTTTCTCAGGCAGTGGAAAAATATCCATCGGAAATATCAATTGCTGAAATTATCAAACGGGTGAAAAAATTTATAGCATGCGATGTTAACTCAAATGGAAAATTTTCTCCACATATGAAAAAAATTGCAAAAAAAGATTCCGTTACAGTAGCATACGAGCTTGTGAAAAATAATCTTGACTGGATAAAAAATCTTCCGGATAAAAATCCCGATGAAGTTGTTCCGGAACTGATAAAAAAATGCCGCGACCCTGCCCGCAACGATGCACTGTTTGAAGCCTATGTGGAGAAGGCGCTGAAATTTTATGCTAGTACTGAGTAATGTGTAGTGTGTATTGGGTAGTGTGAAATTATAAAATTATTCCGGTCCGTGTATGAGTATTTGTCACTACCCAATACTCAATACTCAGGACATCAGGAGGTAAAAATGAAGTGTCCTATCTGCCGCGCAGACGAAAAGTTTGTTAAGACTTTTGAAACAGTACAGCATCGCAATATGACTGAACGCAGAAAGCTGTGCCTGAAATGCTTCAGCGCTTGGAAAACAATGGAACAGATTTTTGAAAGATCTGAAGAAGAAATGGAGTATGGGAAAATGAAAATTGATGAATTTTAACAGAGGAATTTTATACAGTGTGTAGTGTTGTAAATTATACAGTCCGGAACAATAAACTGCCGGAGAAATATATGTACAAAAATTATGCTGCTAATCAAAAACATTTACGGAGAACCCTTTAACATGGTACGGATAAATAGTTCATCCAACACGGAAAATTCTATCGGTAGAAAAAAACCCTTAGCGCTTTATATAGCAATTTTCATAGGTATATTTATTCTTCTTAATGCAGTTGCTGTCGGCCTTCTTTTCTTCAGATAGAATCCGGTTAGTGTTTGTTATTATTTATAAGTCTTAAATCTTAATTTGAAATATGTTATTTTTAAGTAAAGATAAAAAAGCTAAGGGGGCAAACAAGTGAAACTTATTCTTTATTACGTAAACGGAAATCCTATACACTATGAGTACTCCAGTGTAGTGCCTTCCGTTACACAAAATATAGATGTAAACGATATACCGCACATTGTAAAACACGCTTATCATTATATGAATGCTCTTCCGGGTAAGAGACATGTAGACGACAGCGGACTTAAAGTCCCTGATGAGATATTTATGGTAGTACTGGAAAGAAAATAAAAAGTTTAAATAAACAAAAAAGCCGGGAACTTGCCCGGCTTTTTTATTTGTGCTTAGTCATACTTCTTCTAAAAACTTCCTCTTTCCATTACTGTATTACTTCCGAAGAATTGAACATTATTATCCGGTTTACGATATATATGTGAAGCAGTGTTTTCTGTTTCAATATCCAGAGAGATAATTCCCTTCGCAACTTTTGTTAAAAAATCTATTGCTGCAGTATATTTCTCTTTCACCCATTGTGGAATTTCAGAATATTGAATTCTATCATGAAGATAAAAAATAGCAATATCGTATGAACATTGCCTTATTATTGCAGGACCGCTTCCTTCAACATCAAATATAGGAGGATTGGATAAAACATTATTAAGGTAAGTATCAATAAGAGAGTCAGCGCTTTGAATGGCAGAATTTAATATCGCAGCATCACCATCCGTCAGCCTATCCAGCTCTTCAGTTTTTATTTTTAAAAGAAAATAATCTTTATTTGTATAAGCCATTTTATTTTGAGTTAATAAGTTTATAAGGTTTATAAAGTTTGCAAAGTTTTTCAACTTTAACTTTATGAACTGAAAGTAAATTTCGGATACTCTTTCACATCTGCAAAATTCAGATCAATAACTTTTTTTATCAGCCTGTTCATTGTTCCTTCTATCAAATTTAAATCTCCCTGAATGATATCGTGCCTTACAGCATTATGCACCTGCGCAGCTGCGTAAGAGCCTTTGTTATCCAGTGATGTTGTCAGGTTTTGCCCAAGCACACGGATTGTAATTTCGTTATTCCAGAAATCGATGTTGCTGTTGAATATAGCAGAACCCTCGCCCTTATTTTCATCTCCTCTGAAAATTATATCTGCCTCACTGGGAACAACAGCCGATGCATTATTCTTTAAATTTTGTATGGCAAGTATCAGCGAATTTTTATCATGCTGGTTCAGCGCAGAGTATTTCCCTATAACTGTCGGGCTTGCAAATTTTTCAATAAAAATCTGCCAGTCTTTTACTGAATAAGATTTAAAGAAGTATGCAAGTATGAGTGAGTCGATGCATCCGTTTAAAAATCCGTTAGGGTTATCACCGTCGAATGAATGTACTTCAAGCAGCTTGTCTTCATTGATATCTAGCAGGGGAAGAGAGTGAATGTCAACTCTGTCATTAATTCCTGTTGCCGCCAACCGCAGATTTATGGCAGATGTTTTTAATGCATCCAGAACAGAGTATTCTTCAGCGATATCATCATAGACAATGAGATGATTCTGAATCCTTCTGATATCTTCCGGATAAATTTTATTATCGAACAGTTTATAATTTATTTCAAAGACACTCAGCCCCTGTATAGAGCTTTCCACAATATCTGTGAAGAAATTCTCAAGGTTCGAAAAACCGGAAATAAATTTTTCGGTGAATTCTTTTAATGCAGTTTCGCTGCATTCAACAGAATAAGATTTCCCCAGAACGGAAAGTTTTCTTGTCTGACAGACGGCGGAGATACGCAAATCAATTCTTCGTATGTATTCGAACAGAAGTGATTTCCAGAAGTTAAGACCTTTTCGAGATGACTCCAGGTAATACTTTAGGTTTGCAATTTCAAGATTGGCAAATTCCGAAGTGTAGAGCGAGTAAATGTTCTGTATGTTGGATGAGGGTATTACCCGTGAGTCTTTCGAAAACTGTTTTGTATTTTGTTTATTCTTCTCTATAGGAGGAAGAGTTAAAACTTTTGATAATGGAGCGCTCATTTTAATTTGTTATTGTGTTTTTAAGTGATACTTATATTGAGTGTATGAACCCGTACTGAATTTATTGCTTTAAAAAATTTAACTGAGTTTACCTCTACATAATACGGTTCTGATTCATTTGGCTCAGGATGAATAACCGGATCAGGAGGTTCATTATCCGGCGGCGGATCATGAGGCTTATCCGGCGGCAGCTGCAGCATTGTATTATTCAGATCGTCAATTAACATCTGAATTAAATCAAAGCCAAGTGAGTTTTTTTCTGCAATAAAAAGAGTGAACTCTGCTTTATGTTTTATTATTTCATTAGCTGCCGAACGCACTACGGGAGCGTACTCCTCTAACTTTATCAGGCAGCATGGAAAACTTGGATTCCACCCGCCGTTAAATTTATCTTCAAACTCTCCTCTGTACTCATCTATTTTAATATCAGGGAAAGTATTGGTTAAATAATATTTGAAGTCGTTATATATGTTATTTAGCATTGGCAAATATATAAAAAGAATTTTATGAAGATTATGCAGTCATCCACATTAGTACTAATAGGTAAATATTTTCAGAAAGGTCTTGACAGGTCTGAGTATTTTTTTCTGTCAATACAATAAAAAAAGAAATTCCCTATTAGTACTAATAGGGTCAGTTGGTTAGTTTTGCAAAAAAATTATTTGCAAATTGCATGCGTTCGTTATTCGTTACTTGTTTTTTGTTATTCGAATTAACGTTTGAATAATTCCGATTAACAAATAACGAATAACCATAAACGACCAATCAACAATGAGCAAACTATTCAAAGTATTTATAGCGGGAAAGTATCCGCAGGGCGAGATAACGGAAAGCGACATAAAAGAAATCGCTGAGAACTATTCGCCGACATATCACGAAGCTCCTCTTACGCTTGACCACAAAAGAGAAGGCAGCGCCTTAGGCTGGATTGAAAGCGTAATTGCGAAGGGCAAAGAGCTATGGGTTTCATTTTCAAAAGTATCGGAAGAGGCAAGGCAGCTTACAAGCGAAGGAAAGTACAAGAGACCTTCGATTGAAATTGCAAACTATGACGGAGTAGGAAAATATCTGCGCGCTGTCAGCCTTGTTAATTTCCCGCAGGTTAAAGGTCTTCCTGAAATGCAGTTCCAAACTACCGACAAAGAAGCTGTCATCTATTTCAGCGAAGACTGTTTTTTAAATTTTTCCGATGAAAGGAAAAATACAATAAGTAAAAATTCAAAACTTAAAAATAAAAACTTGAGCAAAACACAAAAGGAGCAGATTGTAAAATTTGCTGAATCTCTCGGGCTGGATGCAGAGGCAGATATTGAAAAAATATCCGAGTTTGCCGAAGCCAAGATAAACTCACTGCAGAATGAAGTTATTACTCTGAGCGATGCAGTGAAAAAATACGAAGAAGAGATTGAAAAAATTTCGGAGAAGCGCGCAGAGAACTTAGTAAATGATGCAGTTTCATCGGGGAAAATTCTTCCGGCGCAGAAAGATTTTCTGATGACATTTGCAGAAAATGACTACGAAGCATGCAAATCATACTTAGATATGCTTCCTGCAAATCCTCTCTTTGAAAAAAATAAAATTCATAACGGCTCTTTAAATTTAAAAGACCCGAAGTATTTTAATGAGAGAGGTTCGAGAGTTACTTACGCTCAGATATTAAGAAATCCCAAGCTCATTGAAAAAAATAAATTTTCAGAGACGGAGCTGGAGCAAATGAGGTCTGAACATTTTAGGTAATAAGTATTGAGTATTGAGTATTGAGTATTGAGTATTGACTGAGGCGATTAATACAAAATCTCATTACACACTACACAAGACTCAATACTATCGTATCAAATTTAAAAACTAACCAAAACAAAAAGAAATGGCATTTTCAAAAACATTAGTATCAGATAGTGTTGTTCAAAGATTGATAGAGCAGCAGAACATTTACAATTCATGTAACAGGGGATTTGATGCGCTTGTGAGACCGGGCGCAACATCGGTTGATATTCCGGACCTTGCAATCCCAAAAGTAAAGAAAACCGGTACAACCTCTACACATGCCGATAGAAAAAATGCAAAGGCAGATACTGCATTGGTAAATGTTGCATTAGGACCTTATGCTGTTCCGCTTGCAACTGAAATAACTGCGCAGTGGGAATCTAACGGAATTCTTATTAAAGAATATCTTGATTCGGCTGCATTAGTTCTTGGAGAGCAATTCGACGGTGAAGTAATCACCGAAGCACAAACAGGAACGAAGACGGCATTTGCAGGCTCTTCAATGGCATGGGGAGATTTAACCGCTCTTAAAAAGAGAATGGACAAAAATAAAATTCCACAGACGGGCAGAGTGCTTGTAGTTAGTGCTGATTTAGTGGATGAATTTTTTGCAATCGACACAGTGAAAAACGCAACTTCATACAACAGAGATTATCTTGAAAGCGGAAAGGTCCCTTCACTCTTAGGATTCCAGATCTTTATTTCAGGCTTAGTACCGACAGTAACAGTATCGGCAGCGCAGAAAGTAAATATGACTGCATTCTATGGTCCGGGCTTAGCATTTATCATGGGGAGACAGGCAGAACTGAAGGAAGTTTACGATGAAGAAAATTTAAAAGACATAAAAGATTTAGTGTGCCAGGCAGGATTGAAATTATTGAATACAAAATTTGCAGAAGTAATTTACAAACCATAAAAATTAAAATATGGCGGAGCAATTCCGAACACAAGACAAATTGTTTGAGATAATTTCAAACTTGCAGGAGTATAATTCGCCTGAAAAGATTGAAGACCTCAAAACAGAATTGAAATTTCTGAAAGATTGGGACACAGATAATAGTATTACTGTAGTTGATTTCGGTCAGTCTATAACAAATGCAGTTAGCAATAGTCCGGGTTCAGTTGTTTCATATATATTTTGTTTCCCCGGATGCATAGCAGGAAGTATAGATGATGTTAGTACAAATTTACGAATTATTCCGGTATCAACTGCGTTTGCCGGATTAACCTTTGACCCCGCTGAATTTTTAGACCAGGGTTATTTTATCGGAGCTTATTTACAAAATACAAGATTCAGACACGGCAATTTAACCGGAGCAGATTTAACCGGAGCAGATCTGACAAATGCTATATTTGACGGAGTTATTTTAACTGATGCTAAAATACACGGTGCTAATTTCTGTGGAGCTGACTTAAGCGCGAGCACATTGCCGGAGTATGCAGATACAATTACAAACTTCAAGGAAGTTGTTGGCAAAGGGAACTGGGATACAAGTACCAAATGGATTACCGGAACTTATCTAAGCTAAACTAAAAAAAATTATGTTCAAAATAAACCGTGAAGTATTTTATAAAGGATACAGAGAAAGATTCGGAAAGCTGAATCAATCTCAGGTAGACGGTCTGAATTATTTAATTGAGTGCTTTGAAAAAAGCAGATTGATTAACCGCTTATCTGAATTTGCATACATTCTTGCAACTATAAAACATGAAACTGCAGAAACATATCAGCCGATATGCGAGCGCGGCGCATGGAATTATTTTAAGTATTTGATAGGAAAGCTTGGAATTAAAAATCTTGCAGAAGCAAATATGTATAAGGGCAGAGGATTTGTTCAGCTTACCGGAAAAATAAATTATATGCTTTTCACAGAATTGCTGGGGATTGATTTTATTTCAAGTCCGGAGCTGGCGCAGAACAAATTATATGCGTGGATGATTCTTGAAACGGGCATGAGCAGAGGATTATTCACCGGTAAAAAGCTGGGAGATTATATAAAAGAGAGCAGCAGAGATTTTTTTAATGCAAGAAGAATTATCAACAGCCTGGATAAAGCGGGAACAATAGCCGGATATGCAAATGATTTTTATGAGATACTGGAGTTTGAATAAAATAAACCTTAGAGGATAGTTTTCAAAAGTTAAATCAATTATGAAGAAAATATTTTTAATAGTAATGCTGATTCTTACTCATTCAGTAATGGTCAGCAGCAGTAAAAGCCAGTGGAATCTAAAATCCAATACGGAGGACGGGAAATTTTCCATAGCAATAAACTCAAGTAATTTTTTCGGAGTTAGCTCAGGAAAAATTTCATCAGAAGCTGTACTGATGCTTTCACCTTCAGATACATCTGTATGGAAACTTGTAACAAATTCCGATAACGGGTTGTATTCGCTCGCAGAAAATAAAGTAAGTTACATGGGGATAGATTCCGGGAAGATAAGAACAAAGGCAGTTTATATACTGAATCCTGTTACGCTTACTGCTCTCGGTCTTGACACAACGATGCTTTCTTATCTGGGAAAAGCAAATAATTTCACAGGAAGGAAGCAGACATTCGATACGGTGAATGCATCTGTGAGATACTTGCTGAACGGTGCAGATATAAATTCTGCCGGAACATTATCGAACGTAGCTTATCTGAATCAGAGTGCAGTTGTGGCGGGAAGATATAATTTCAGCGATATGGTAAATTTTCAGGATAGTGTTCAGCTTGGCAGCGCATATTTATTTTACCTCAACGGAAAAATTAACAGTACGAAATCAATTTCTACTGATACCTTAACCGGAAATATTGTCAGCGCAGGAGCATATAATTTCGGAGCTAACAGAATAATTTTTACGACCTCAAATAATCTGAATATTAATTCAGCAATTACCCGAGATCTTTTGCTTGGAACAGGAACAGCGGGTTCAGTATTTACAATGCAATCTTCACTGGGAAATATTGTTTACACGCCGCTTTCCTTGACCGGTTCAGCAACAACACCTGCCATAGATATAAGCCAGACGTGGAATACAACGGGCTCGCCAACAGGATTTAAGTTTAACATATTGCAAACGCAATCGGGTTCATCATCATTGCTAATGGATTGGCAGATTGACGGCAGCTCATTGTTGAATTTAAGTAAGACAGGAAATTTATTTTTGGCAGGCGCTTTTAAGCCCGGGCAAATAATAACTCAGACAGCAAGTGGGGGAGCTTCAGTTTTATCCATAACACAAAGAATATTACAGTTCAGTTTTTATAATACATCAGAGACAAGCGGAACGGTGAATTCGATTGGTGCTACTCCGCAAATTGTCCCAACATCCGGAACGGCAGTATTCAATATGTTTAATCTGAATCCAACCATAAATCAAACCGGAGGAGCAAACGGTATTACAAGAGGATTGTATGTAAATCCTGTTTTGACATCAGTTGCTGACTGGAGGGCGATAGAAGTATCAAGCGGTAAAAGTATCTTTCAGGATGTAGTGGTTAATAGCGATACTAAAGGAATTGTTTTAAAAGATTCAAGCGGTCACTACTGGAGAGTTACAGTAAATACATCAGGTGTTGTTTCAACAACAGATTTAGGAACTTCATTGACGGGATTTTAAAATGATAAAAAAAATTATAACAATAATTATACTTATTGCCGGCACTGTTTCATTTGCGCAAACTTCAACAGATAGTCTGTATTATAAGATGTTCATTTCAGACAGGGACTATTTTATCAAACTGCAGGAAACAGTCCCGACTAAGAATCAATATATCGGACTACAGTGGTGCATTGACCTGTTAAACAAATACCTTGAGCTGGAAGAAAAAAAAATAAGACAGGAAAGTAAATGAAAGTAAAAGATAAAATAAATTCAACACAGATAAACTCTGAAACTTTAAAAGATGTAAAAGAGAGTGTAGGAATTTTAGAAAAGCTGGCAAATATATTTATTTCGATATTTGCAATTTTTAAATCTAAGGAGAAATAAATGCAAAACTGGAAAACAACAATAGGAGGACTGCTAATGGCACTGGGCACTGCTTTAGTAAGTTCTAACGGAAGAGTACTGCAGAACGCCGGATATATATGCCTAGGAATAGGCGGACTAATTACGGGGCTTTCAGCAAGTGATGCCGGAAAAAAATAGAAAATATAAAAACAGTTTAAAACATGCCGCCGGAAAACAACACTGGTAATTTGTCAAAATACTTCACATGGGAATTTATTAAAATTCTTATTATGGCATGCGGAATAATGGGAGGTTTTTTTGAAATGAAGTCAGAAATAGAATCCATTAGAGCAGAGTACCGCCATATAAGCGAAACAATGAATGAGATGAAAATTACAATGAATAAAAAATTTGAATTGTATGATGAAGAAATAAAAGAAATTTACAAAACAAAAAAATAAGATTAAAAAAATAAGATGCCAATAACTAATAAACCAAGCGTTACTCCATTACAGGTAGGAGCAACAGCATACTTTGTTTATAACAACTTACCACAATCAGCCAAGGTCATTAAAACAATATCAGAAATTACTGATCAGAATGACAACGGCACTGCAGAAGAAAGAGTTACATATTATCTTGAAGGTTATACAGAAGCTTTTCACAGTTCAAGATTGTTCTCATCTAAATCAACTCTGAAAACTGACCTTAACACTACAGCAGATAGTCTGTCATAATTTCATATCTATTAATTAAAAAAAATAAAAAAATGAGTATAGTAAAAAATACAAAGAGAATAAGAATGTTTGGAGGTAATGACCTGCACATAAAACGCCCGGGCGGATGGACTAGCTTAGGTCACGTTATAACCGGAACAATAGAGGATAAAACCGATTCACAGGAAGTCACGTTTGCAGATGGCAATACGCTTGATCTTGATGGAAAAAGAAAAGTAAAGTTATCTATTACATTGGCTCAGACTTCAAAAGAGGAATTGGAATTAATTGATACTCTAAGAGGAGGCACGTATCCATTGTATTACTACAACGGAATGGTAGAGTCAAAACATCAGGCATTTTATTTTCCGGAAGTAAATGTAATTCCTAACATGACTTTAAAATCTCCCGATAACCCGATGAATATTGTATTGGAAATGTCAGTAGTGCCACAGACCAGTGCTGCCAGTTTAAACGCAGCCGCAGCTGGTTCATTTCCATCGGGAAGTGCGATGTCATCTTATACAGGAAATTACACCGGACAAAATAATTTTTATATTATTATCGATACAAATGCCGGCGGCGGAATAGAATAAAAAATTTAAAATTATAATTATGGCATTAAGCAATAAACCAAAAAAATCTAAATACCAAGTCGGTGATACTGTATTTTTTTTGAGTAATGGAAAAGGTACTCAAGCACAAATTATAAAAGTAAGTTCAAGCGTATCTAACCCTGATAATGATGCGAATGGAATTCAGGAAAATATTTATTATATGGAAGGATTTGTAAAAGGTTTTGCCGAGACGGAACTGTTTCATTCAATGAATGCTTTGATGTTTAATGTGAAGGGGGATTATCTGAATAACTGGAATAACACTACATATTATAGTAATTTTTTTAATTTTAATCTGGATTTAACTTATTCTGATTTTAGTGGATGCGACTTTGCAGCAGCAGATCCATTAGATTTAAATGAAGCAATATTTGATGGTTGTAATTTTTCGAACAGTGGTTTCGGTGGATGTGACCTTTCAAATTGTAGTTTCAAGTCTGCAACATTTAAAGATACATATATCAATTCTGCTGATTTCCGCGGGGCAGACCTTACAGGCTGTGATCTTCCCCTCTCCGCCAATACAAAGTCATCCTTCAAATCAGTTGTCGGGGATGGGCACTGGGATCCTGAAACAACTATCTGGATTGATGGAAATCCTATAGGATAATTATATAAACTTTATTAAACTCTATGGCATCAAAAAAAATATCAGAGCTGACTGAATTTGCTGATCTGGAAGTCTTTCCTGATGGAGCTTATATCCCTTTAGTATCTGAAGGAGTAACATATAAACTCAAACTTGAAAATCTTTTAAGCAGAACTTTGCGAACTGATAAACCTTCAGAGATAAGTTCTGTTACATCAAAGTCAGTGATCAGTAATAACGATCTGCTTATGCTTGAAGATTCATCTGACAGCAATAAGAAAAAAGCTTGCACAAAGGCGCAGTTCCTTCATGATGTACCTCAGGTCAGTACGGGCAGTTCGGATCCGGCAGCAGCTCCTTCAAAGAAAGGTTCTATTTACATCAATACTACCTCGGGAGATATTTTTATTGCGGCCGATACAACAACAACAACTGACTGGAAAGCAATCTACATTGCTCCATAAAAATTAAACTATACTAAACTTGGAAGAAAACATTAAACAATACAAATTCTCCTGCGGGCTTGAAGCTTCGCAGGAAGAACTCACTCTTGAGCAGGATTACAGAATAATGGACTTAATCAAATCCGTTAACCTGACTGACCTCGGTGCTACAACTATTGCCGATCTTATTAAAACTCTCAGCGAGAATAAACTGATTGAAAAATTTCTTAGCATTATTTTTTCTATCAATAGTGAAGAAGAAATCAAAAATTTTTCAAAGCTGAAAAACTCTGAGCTGAAGGAAGTAGTAACCGATTTTTTTATTTTAAATCCTATAGCTCTGGACTTATTAAGAGCTTTAAGGAGCGCAGCGGATATGACGACAATGAACCCTCTATCATCAGATTCAGATGTGATGCAGGAAAGTACGAAACAGGATTCTTAAACAATACTTTTGAAGACGTTCTCTATAGAATTTGCGAGGGAGATTTTAATAAATTTCCCTCTGCAAAAAAAATGAAAGTGAGTGAGGCAGGCATCTATCTTATCATAAAAGAAAAAGAGAATTTCACACAGTGGTACGCGCAGAATTATGATTAACCTTAATTCTTCAGAAATTCCTGCACCGCTTTTTTAAATTCAGGAAGAACCTGAACGTGCGGTATATGCCCGACTCCTTCAAGCTCAATTAATTTTGAGTTTGGAATTTCTCCGGAAATCTTTTTTCCGAGCTGCGGATACTGGCCGTACTTCACTTTCATTTCCTGCGGAAGCTTATCTTTACCTATGATAGTTCTATCTTCCTGACCTATGATAAGCAATGCCGGAGCTTTTATATTTTTGAATTCATATACAACGGGCTGCTCGTATACCATTTGTGTTGTCAGCGCATTTGCCAGAGCAATTTCAGAATAGTTCGGTTTGTACAATTGCTCTGCCTGTGCTTTTACATATTGCTCGTACTCAGGCTGCCATACAGGATAATATGTCATCTGATATTTTTTCATGCTCTCATAAGTTGCAGCTTGTTCTTTTTGTAAAAGTTCGGGAAGTGTTAAATAGGGGACGAACGTCCTGTAGTCTTCAAGCCCTATAGGATTTTCAAAAATAATTTTTTCAACTGTTTCAGGATACATTATCGCAAAGCGCGCTGCAAGCATTCCGCCCATTGAGTGCCCTATGACATTTATTTTATTTATACCAAGATGATCAAGTAGTTTGCTGCTGTTCTCTGCAAGAAGATGAAAGCTGTAATGAATATTCGGCGCGGAGGATCTTCCCCAGCCTATCTGGTCAGGCACAATTACTCTGTAGCCGTCTTCGACAAGAAACTGTATAACATCTTTCCAGTAATAACCGTTAAAATTTTTTCCATGAAAAAGAATTACATTTTTGCCGTTATAATTAGCCGGCTCAACATCCATATATGCCATCTGAAGAGACTGGTTCTCTATTTCAAGCGGAAAATATTTTACTTCATATGGGTACCCGACTTTATTAGGGTCGGTTTGAGATTTTGTTTCTGATATTATAAAAAGTGTCAGGGTTAGAATTGTGAGAAGGAAAGGAAATCGTATTTTCATATAAAGAGTTAATTTGATGTTCTATCATTTTAACTCTTTTAGTTTATAAAAAGTTTATGTGGTTTGATTTGATGATACCGATAATGACATGCAATGCTTACACCGCGCGAGTACGTTGTAAAAAAATCAGTTTTGACTAAATTCGGTTCAGGATTTTTCGAATGGATAAACGGCGGGGAAGAAATAACTATAGATGAAGATTATTTTGCTTTAGTGGCGTGATGATTGCTGTTTTGTTCTTCGTCATCAGTTTCATCAGCATAGCCGTTTTAATAAAATTTCGTTATCGTGAATTATATAATATCATTTTTAGCTCGTGAATTTTGTCTCTTTTTCTTTAAATAATTATGTAGTGCCAGCACCCCAATTAACAATGCTAAAACAGCTAATAACATTCCCAGCATAATATCCTTGATGAAAAAATGTGAAAAAATAAGAAACAAACTAATTAAACTATATATTATCAGACTTATTTTGCCGGGATTTGAATTATTTTCCTTTTCCATATTTTAAATTAATATAACCTATAAATATATTCCAAAATAATATAAGGTACATTAATTGTCAATTTAAAATTTTTTACAATAATCTTACATATATATAATTATGGATATTCAAAAAAGTATATCTCAAATTGAAGTAGTAAATTTAAAATTTAGTAAAATGCTGGATTCAATATCAGCAAAAATTGAAAAAGTTCATCAGACAAATTTTAAATATGAAAATACCAATAAGCCAAATTACGATTTAAATTCAAGAGGTGGAGGTGGAAAAGAAAATAACGATTTTGCATGGGATCGAGCTTTGGATATTGCACGAACTGTATTCAAAGCATCCTTTAATTATATGGGAAACAGATTTGTACCTGGTATCGGAGGATTAATCGGCACTGGGATAGCTACAATAATAGATCTTGCTGCAATGTATGCAATTGAAAATAGTAATCAATTTTAGAGAGACTTATATGAGAAAAATTCAAGAACAAAAATCATTTTCCATCCTGAAAGTAACGAACCTATACGATACCCGGGTTTTTCTAAGCCTAAAGAGAGCATTGATTATAACTCTGCAACGAATGTGATGAACAATATTTTGGGGAGACAAGCCAATTGGTTTCTTAATAATATCAACAATCCCAAACAACAAAAAACCATCAGAAAAAAAAAGAGAACTTCTTCTAAATCACAAAATAATACATACCAAAATCCTTTTAATGATTTTATACTTCAGCTTCAAGCTTTTATAGCTCTTATTCAGCAAAAATTTGTTGAGGCAAATTTTACAAAAAAGCTTGAGGAGAAAGCAAATATAACAGCAGATGCTCTCGGCAATCTCAGTAATAAAATTAATGCAGAGTTAACCGATGATTACGAAACACCCGGAAGAAGATATTCAGTAGATTCAGATCATTATAAAATTAAACCGAAATATCCCAAAGGAAAGGATGCGGAATTACAATTTGATGCAAATGGAAAAGCATTTGCAAAATCCGACCCGGATAAAAAAGTTGTTGCCGGCGGGGCAGAGCGCAATACAGGTCCCGGACCTTTAGAAGTCTTTGAAGGTGTTACAGGAGAAGCGCAAAAAATAGGGGGAGCATTAACTCCTATAATGCAAACGCTTAACATCGGCTCAGATACTTTTGTAGGAGGAATTATTTTTTTTAGATTTTTTGAAAATGTTTTTAGTTGTTTCAACTAAAACATCTTTTCTTTGTGTTTGTTTTTCGTAAATGTCGTCAGGTGAGGTTCCCCAATTTTTTGAACGGTAACTTTTAAAGAGAGCAACGACAAGTAAAAGTAATAGGCATGCTTCTATGTAAATTGGTTTATTTTCATCCGGAGGAGATTTTATTATTAAATATATAGCTCCGGCAAGAAAAAGCACTGTAATTGAAGGTCCTCAAAATATTTTTTAGTCATATATATATTTAAATCAGATTCATTAAATAAAATTATAGGCTGAGCTTAAACTATTCTCTTTTTCTTATTGAGTTTAATGGAAAGAAAGATTCTTGTTAACATGGACATAAAAATAGCCCAATTAATAATTTCGTAATAAGTAACTGTCAGATTCAGGCATAACAAAAAGAAGCAAATGCATGTAATATATAGAAGGAGATTTGCAATTTTTTTATGCTTTTCGTCAAGTCTAATAAATTTATCAAGGTATGAGTTCCTATCATCAGGAAAATCAGGTTTATCTGTTTCACCTTTAAACTTGTGCACCATAGTCATGATTAGTTGAATCAGCCCGAGAATTAATACAAATATGATAACCAGTAAATCTTTTCTTAGAAAAGCAATAAATACAAAAGTCCAAAAAGCTTTTTGAATATAAGTGTTCCAGTATATTTTCATTATATGAATAATTAATGTGCCTAAAAAATATATGGTAATTATTTTAAAATCAAGATAATTCAATCAATAAAACCTTAAAATTTTTTTCCCAGGTATAATAAAAATGCAATTACCATAAAATAATAAGGATTAAATTAAATAACAATATTTATGTCAAATCTTCAAAATATAAATTTAAAAGACCTGTTTGATTCATCACGGATTAATGAATTTAACAGGTCTTTGCAAAATATTAATAGAAATTTATCAAATACTGATAAAACTATAAAAAGTGTTTCGACAAGCTTCATCAACTCAATATCAGGATTAGATTCAGCTGTTTCTTTATTTAATAATATTATTAAAACTACTTCTTCGGGTTTATCATCATTGATTACAGGTTTTAGTTTATTAAATAAAAATCTCGGAAACGCTGTAAAATTATTCAGCCTGATAAACGAAACCCCAGGCATAAGCTCACGTTCTTCGGCTCAAATACTTTCAGAAGAGTCTGGAAATGCAGGAGGATTTAACGGTACCGGTAACCCTGACCCCAAAGATATTGATCCTGAATTATTAAGACTGAACGACTTATATACCAGATTAACAACTTTAATGGATATTGAATTAGATAAAGGAATTATTTCAGTATCTACAAAAATACCTGCTTCCCTCGACCCCAAAACAGCCTTGGCCTGGCAAGGAGTTGATTACTTAGCCCAAGAGATAGCAAATATTTTTGAGAAAATAGTAAGCTCAAATGATGGGAAAAGAATGGACACCGAGCTTGTGCAAGCAGGAGTTCCAAAAGACAAAGTTAAACAAATAAATTGGGATAATTTTAGTTCCATTAATTCCTGGAAAGAAATATATGGATTACTGTTTCAATATGGTGCAAACAAAAATTCGGGACTTGGTAATTTTTCAAACGGCTACGATCTTGGAAATTTTATTTTGAGTCTTAAAGATTCTTTTATAAATCGTTCAGATTTATCTGAGATAAGGGACAATATTTATGAAAAAATATTAAAAAGAAGAGCTGTGATTGATGAAGATATTAAAAATAGGCCAGGCACAGTTGAAACTGGAAATCCTTACCCCACACCTACTACTCGTGAAGCATTTTATAAATTAAATCAGGACATTTTATTTCCAAGATATTTTTCACCCTCATTTCCATTAAAACCTTACGGACCTGAAAAGCCTGAATCTGAAAAAGTAGCCTCTGGCCAAAAGGGCAGCGAAGAAAGCTCTTTATCAAACTTTGCTTTAAGTGCAAACAACAGGGCAGGAAAATCAAAAAAAGGCTCTTCAAAAAAAGAAGAAGACCCTGTAGATACCTTCGTAGGTGTTTTCAGTGAAGTGCAGAAAGTCGGCGGAGCATTAACTACAATAATGCAAACACTCAACATCGGCGCAGATACTTTTGTCGGCGGAATTATCAACGGCTTCAACAGTGCTCTAAGTATTATTCAAACAATGATTACCGTAATGCAGGCAGTGAATACAATCAAAATGTTCCTTCCTTTTGCAACGGGCGGCAGCGTTCCGGGCATAGGAGATACTGATTCAGTCCCTGCAATGCTTACACCGGGCGAGTACGTTGTAAAAAAATCTGTTGTAAATAAATTCGGTTCAGGATTTTTCGAGTGGATAAACGGAGGCGGACTTACAAACTCTACTAAAAAAAACGAAGAATATTATTTTGTTTTAGCTGCGTGATGATTTGCTGTTTTGTTCTTCTTCATTGGGTTCATCTATTTCATCGGCATATCCTTCTTCATAAAATTTCTTTTTTTGTTTATAATGTAAAATTTCTTTTAAATCTTTTAAAGAGGGAACACGCGGGAGTTTATCAATTCTAAAAACTCGATCCGGATATTTTACTTGATTCCAAAGTCTGAGCAATAAAATCAAAACTGCAAATACTAATAAAAAAATTGTTAAAAACACGTTTAAAATTTTATATTAAATCGATATCTTGCTTTCCATGGATGATTATTTACGAACTTATTCTTTGGATGAAAAAATATTAAAGCCATATTTCCTTTTCATCCAGTCAAATACAAGGCCTATAACTATCCATGTTGCTGCTTTTGAAAAAAATTCAAATGTTTTTCCATTTTTATCGGTAAAAAATAATCCCGTTATAAAAAAGAAGAAAAGCAGATAGGCGATAGCAGTAATTATAATTCTTGTTTTAGTAATTGGCTTATTATTCATAAAGTTTAAAAATCAAATTAAACCAAATTAACACCAATATAATTTAAGGTAATATAACAATCAATATCAAAAGTCTATGTCTGATAAATTTGAAACTGAAGTAAATAAAATCCAAAAGAACTTAGAAAATATCTCCTTACAAACTGCAAAAGGGATTCGGAGATACTGATACGGTTCCGGCAATGCTTACACCGGGCGAGTACGTTGTAAAAAAATCAGTTGTAAATAAATTCGGAACGGGATTTTTGAGTGGATAAACGGGGCGGGGGACTTACAAACTCGCTTGCCGGGTATAAAGAAAACTATGCATTAGCGGCGTGATGATTTGCTGTTTTGTTCTTCTTCATTGGGTTCATCAATTTCGTCGGCATATCCTTCTTCATAGAACTTCGTTACTTTCCGGCTTTTCCCCGAAATAAAATCACGCCATACCTCTTTTATGGGCGGAAAGTTACCAAGAAAAATGTGCCACCATCTAAAGAGACTAACTGTAACAGCTAGAACTACTGCAAGAATTATCCAGAATATTTCCATACCTTAAATATATATGGCAGTAAAATTAAAAACAATGAAAAATTAAAATCTTAAAAAAATGTCAAACCTTTATTTTTTAAAACTTGAAAATTTACTTTCCGTTTAGCCGTTGTTGGTGCGCTTCACCAACAACCATAATCTATTGCTTATAAAGTTATAGTTATGAATAAATTCGGACAGGATTTTTCTCACTTGTGTAACTTTTATTTTTTAATCGGATTATTCTCTTTAAAATATTTCAGATAAATGAATCGCTCTACAGGGTTTATTACACAGATTAAGCCCAAGAGCCATATTATTTTCTGCTCATTTTTGATGCCGTTAATAATTAACCATATCCCTATTGCAGGAATGATTATCCACCTAATAAGTATTTCAAAGAAAGATACTTTTTTTTCAACATTATTTTTCATATACCAATATAATTTATGGTTGTTTAAAATTCAATAACTAAATACATTAAAATGCCTGATAACGTAGATATACAATTAAATAAAATACAACATAACATAAATGCAGTCAATTTATTAACTGTTCAGTCAGATACTCTTTTTAATTCATTTAGAGGTACAGTTGATAGCACAAATAAGAAGTTGGATTCCTTAAGCAGCATAGTCCAAGATTTGTCTTCCAAAATGCAAAAGTTGAATAATCAAAGCAGTGAGCAATCCGGATTCTCAGCATTTATGAGAGGTTTAAATCAAACACTTTATACTTCAATCGGTGCTGTGTTAGGAACTCCGGCCGGAATGTCTGTGCAAGGTGCTTTTGCAGGCCAAGTAGTCTATGAAATAGTGGCCGGATTAGGTTCACTAATTGATAAAGCAATTTATGATGCAACTAATTCTCAGCCGACAGATAATACACGTAAAGGAGATAACTCAATGGTATCCTATTATGATGAGCAAGATAAAAAGATTCGTTTTGAGAAACTTCAAAAATTGAAATACTCAGATGACTGGAGTAATTCACAAAAATTTGCAACTAATTTTATTGGCAGACAAATAGGATATTTTAATAATCAATTGGGCAATTCTCCCAAACAACCTAAAACTCGCAGAACAAAAAAGAGGACTTCTTCAAAATCACAAAATAATACATACCAAAATCCTTTAAATGATTTTGTACTTCAGCTGCAAGCTTTGATAACTCTTATTCAGCAAAAATTTGATGAGGCAGATTTTACAAAAAAGCTGGAAGAAAAAACAAATATAACAGCGGATGCACTCAGTAATCTTTCTAAAGAGATAAATACTAATAGTAGCGACTACGAAACTCCCGGAAGACGATACTCAATTCCTTCAGATCATTATACTGCTCCAAGACCAAGAGGTAAAAGTGCTCTTCCGGATGAAAAAAATGAGGATGATGGAAAAGCTGTATCTAAAAAAGATCTAAAGTTAAATACTAAAGCATTCGAAGCCATTTTCAATAAAAAGAATATTGGTATGATGAAAGTTTTTGACGAAACTATTCAGGGAGTAGGTCAGAACATCGGTTCATTCTTCACCGGGCTGGCGCAGGGAAATCCCGATGCATTAATCAAATTTAGAAATTCTTTGGAAACGTTTATTTACGGATATCAACTTTCTTATTAAGATTGAAACTGATAAGTAATAAAATCATTCCAAACACCATAAATACCGTGATAAAAATTGGTTCATCTCCGGATTTTTTTATTAAAAAAATGTCAGTAAATAGTGCAGCGAAAACACACAAAAGGCTTAATAAAAGTCTTGTAACTTTAATTTTATTATATCCAGTAAATAACCTTTTGAAACTTTCACGGGGAGATGTGTTAAAAAAAATTTTAAGTCTTCCTTCAAAAATTAAAGCAGCAAACACCGCTGCAATAAATTTTAAAAAAAGTAGATAATTAGTTTCAATCATACATTATTCTTCAATAATACCCAATATAATTTACGGGTAAAATTTTGTCAATATAAAAATTATTAATACTCTTAACTACAAAATACATGAACCTTAATTCTTTAAATTTAAAAGAACTACTAAGCAACGATAACCTGCAGTATTTGGATGCTTTAGATGCAAAATTTAAACAAGTAAAAAATACTATGCAAGAGACTGCAGCTGCTGCAGATGATTTTATAGCAAACTTTACTGCAAATGGTGATGATCCACGTACAAAGATAAAAGAGTTAGAAAAGCAGCGCAAGCAAGTAATTGATGAAATGAATAATTTTGTTAAAGATTGGATGATTGAAACCGGGCTCTCGGCAATGGCAGAACTTGGCGGGGCAGAAGGTAAGTTTACTGCTGTAATGACGACTCTGATTCAAAAAGCAATGACGGGAAATACCCAGATGAGGGAGATGGGAGATGATTTTTATAACCGGGATAACACAAACGTAGTCACAAAGCCTCCGATTTTAAATCCAATTCCTTATTTCGAGAAAGAAGGTCTTGACGTAAATAATATGGATATAAATAATCCTGAATGGAAAAAATATTTTCAGAAAGAATATGAAAAATGGCAGGCATACATAAAAAAATATCCTATAAAAAAGCAGGCTCAGGACAGCGAAGATTTTGATTCTGATACTATTCTTTCAATAGTTTCTTATATTTCTGAGGGATTAGGACCGTACATAGAGTTATACGATGCAGGAAAGAAGCTTTGGAAAGCTCATGGATTAGATAAAAAGGTAGAAAAAATAGATGAAGAGATAGAACAACTTAAAAAGCAAGGTCCTTCAAATAATTCCGGACAACCATCGCAAAGATTGCCAAATAATGAGGGTGCCGGTCATAAAGAAAATAACAGCGGAAAAAATTCCGCAGGAATAAGAAACGTTAGACAAAATGCTTCTAAAGAAATTTCTTCCTCCGCTCATGCTTTGATGGCAATTGCAAATCCAAAAAACGTTGCTCTGCTTAAAATGCTGGATAGCACGGTTCAAGGTGTGGGAGAATCAATAGGAGGCTTCTTCACAGGCCTTGCCCAGGGAAACCCCGATGCATTTAAACAATTTTTAAAGAGCATTGTAAATACCTTCCTTACATCTATACAAGCAATGATTTTAGGAGCTAAAGCTGCATCCGGTGCTAAAGCTATCGGCTCATTTGGTCTCACGTTAATAACGGATGCTCCTCTTCTTGCTGCTGCATGGCTTGCACTAGAAGCTGCGAAGGGAATTGTTCAGGGACTTAATAAAGGAGGAACAGTTCAGGGATTTGGAGATACTGATACGGTACCGGCAATGCTTACACCGGGAGAATACGTTATAAAAAAATCTGTCGTGAATAAATTCGGAACGGGCTTCTTCGAGTGGATTAACGGTGGCGGACTTACAAACTCACTTGCCGGGCATTATGCCGGAGGCGGAATGGTGGCAGCAGGAACAAGGCCTATACAGCTTGAACTTATCGGTGATGTAAAAATCTCCGGCAGAGGAAACGACCTTTATGGTATTATCAGAAAGGAACAATTCAGAGTAAGAGGAGCAAGAAGCTGATGGTAGAAAATAAAGTTAAAATTATCTGTGAAGAATGGTTCTTCCTAACCCCTTTAGAAGAAGTAAATTTTTTCGGCACGCATTATTTAACACCGAGATTAAAAAAATCTATTGACCTCGCTCCTTATTTATTAAATCAGGATTTTGTTATTTCCTATATTGGAGAAGATATAGATTATGACGGGGATAATGTAAGCCTTGAGCTGTTTAAATATTACGATTCAATCACTCTCAGGCTTAGTAATATTGCATATACAGATCTTACTCAAAACTTTTTCAGAATTTTTGACGGTTCATGGATTGGCGCAGAAGGTATGCATACTAAATATAAAATTACTGTTTCTATTGACGGTATAAAAAAATATCAGGGTGTAATTTCACCGCTTGAATTAAGATACAGCTGCCCTGCTGATGTGAATGAAAGAGAGATTATTGAGATTACTGTTTACTCTATGGAAAAGGAGTTCAGGAATTATTTCTCAGAGAAAAAACTGCCTGACCTCTCAAATATAAACGGTGAGAATTTGTGGAGGAATACATGGAATACTCAATACTTCGGAGATTTAAGTTTTGACTCTGCTTCAATTACAGATATCCTTAAAAAAGCATATAATCTCGGCTCGTACAATATTAAAAGCGATTCAGGCATAAATGGCAATAAGCCCGTTCTTTCGTGGAGAATAGTAAAGCATCCTTTAATTATAATGCCTGTCGGCAATGCTGACGGACCCAATTATCTTTTTGCCAACGGATATGAGCTGATAAAAGAAAATCTGGATTGTAATATGTTTGATTTTCTGAAACTGCTCTGCAATGCCATGGGCTGGGTATTTTATTTTAATTTTGAGAATAATGAATTATGCTTTACAATAAGGAACAGAGTATCATCGGATAATTCTCCTTCTAAAGTAAGGATAAACTGGGGCGATGTAAAAAGTTATGATATTTCTTTCAGCGGATATACTCTTCCTCTCAGTGTTTTAAAAATGTCTATAGTAGAATTCACAGGAGGAGATTTGGCTTTTAAAGTAAGTGATTGCTCATTATACGGAGGTATTAATCTTCTGAAAGGTGCAGCAGACAGAGTTTTTACTGCGGCTGCATTGCAAAGAGAAGAGCCGGATAAAAACTGCGTTTTTTATAATAAGATGGGAAGAATTTCCAGCGGTGATTATGAAATAAAAATATTTTGGGAATCACATATAAGCAATAAGTTTGCAGATAACACTGATATTTCGGACCACTATCACAATGTAAAAGCTGTAAGACTAAATGAAACCATCTGCAATGCAGTAGTTGATAAAAATTTATATTTTCCGCTCCGGGAAAGAATGCATATAAAGGCTGGAGATAATTTTTTTAATCTTCGTAAAAAGCGCAGATATTTTTTTGACAGCGGCTCACAGGATTACTTTACACAGGGTGAAAGCGAATCGGGAGATTATGATTTTGTTATCGCAGGTAATATAGGCACTGCAATGTTTCGCGCCGTTGATACTGTTAATAACAAAGGAATTGAACCGTATTTATGTCCTGTAAACGGGTACACTGATACAGGCGGGGAAGTAAAGCCTTACTGCCAGTCTGACCAGTTTGATCAGAACATTAGAGCGTTATTATCTCACGATGCAAATTTTGTAATGGAAGTTGAAGCAGCGGGAATATATGATAAGCCTTTTGCAACTGCGGAATTTTTTAATTGTGAAACTAAGTTTTCCGGCGATTACACAATTCTTGAATGTTATCCTGATTATGTAAATCAGGTAACGAAACTAAAACTAAGAAAAAAATAATGGCAAAAAAATATTTGAACGGATGGCAGGCTCCGAAATTCTGCGTGGAACCAACAGGTCTAAATAAAATTATCGAGCTGAATTTACGTTACCAGGCTTTTACCGAATACGTTGAAGAAATCTATATTGAGCATGAGCTTCTCAACGGTTCTGTTGCAGAGAAATTTTTATATGCTCATTATTATTGGGATTTGGATTACTCCGCTCTTGCAGACAGCACCGAACTTTTGAAGATTAAAGCGCTGTTGAATTATCTGCAGCTCGGGAAAACAGTTCATCTTTACCCACATAAGGAGCTTGGCAGAAACTTTATTATAACTACTGTTAAAGATAAATTTTCATTGGGAAGACACTACGGAGGCGCTGGTGCACCGGGTGAAAAGGATTTCAAAATTACTTTTAAAACAAAAGAGCCGCGCACATCTGTCGGAGCATCGATTGACTGGGCAGAGATAGCAGACAACGGAAATCCTACCAGGGATTTATTAAATCAATATTATTATCTTACAAATGAATCTGATGAATACATACTGGATGAACAAGGAGACGGAATATTGATTAACGTTAAAGAAGTAATCGATTATGACGAGTTTTAATTTTTCTCACATCACGATAATTTTTTGAACTAACTTTACCTTATTTTTATTCTAAATTGTACCCATAAGAATGAAGCAGGTAAAGTCAATACAGGAAATTTACATCGAGGCAAAGCAATACGATTGTGTGCTCACAACCGATGCCGCTCTTGCCAGGGGATTGAACCGCCTTATCGATACTCCGCGCTTCGGTATTTTCGCCGTTACTCCGCGCCAGCTTGCTGCAAAGTTTTTCGATTTACACTTCACAAAAATTTACACAAAGTTTGAGTTTATAGATGTTGTTTCAAAAGAGACCGGCAAGCCGTTCAGGCTTGTTCATGCTCTCACAGAAAATATTCTGAACGTGTGGAATCAATCGGGATTGCTAGAACTGACTGAAATACATTTATCTGATGAGCTGAAAGAGATGCTCCCTTACTTTAAAAAATATCCTATGCAGGAGTTTGCTGTGCAAAGCTTCGATGAAAAATATTTTGAAGGAAAAAAGATTGCTGTTATAGGGAAAGAGCTATTCAATGAGCTAGATTTACAGGTACTGCCAAAAAATATATTTTATGATGAGTTAAATTTATTTAGCGATGAAAAATATTCGATAGAGAAAACTTATCTGTTCAATAATACAAAAACTCTGGTAGATAACGTCGTGCGGTTGATTACAAAGGAGAACATGAACGATGCTGCAATTGTGCTGGAAGTAAACTCCGATTACAATATTCTTCTTCAGACAAGATTAAAAGAAGAAGGCATAGATGTACTGGTAAAAAATACTTACGGTGAAAATAATACGGTAAGATTTATGCTCAGCCTGATAGAGAATTCTTTTGAGAGTGATTTACTTAGCGCAAAGGATTTTAAAGAAGCGGGGAAGATGTTCGGCTTTGAGATAGATTCACGAATGGAAGATTATAATCTGGAAGTTGTTATAATTGCATTAGGAAGCTCTGCTGCAGATAAAAAAATGAAAGCTTTGTATAAGCTGATGGCAGATGTCTCGAAATTTACGTTTGCAGATTTTACCCAAAGCTTAATAGATAAATTTGAATGTGAAGAACTGAAAGAATTTTTGTCTCTGCTTGAAAAACTGAATTTCTCCAATGAAAAAATTACAGAGGAAAATTTAATTGAGCTGAAGTATATACTTGAAAACTTTGATATCGAAAGCAATAGTAATCGAAGCGGGGTTTTATTTGCAGATGCGAAGAGTTCGGCGTTTATAAATCGTGAAATTGTTTTTTATCTCGGCCTTGATGAAAGCTGGAGCATTTCTACCAATGAAAAACAATATATAGATAAAGCTAGAGAAGATAAAATTAATTTAGAGAAGTTTGAAATCCTGATGCAGCAGGGAAGCGAAAGATTATATTTTACGCAGGAGATAAAAGATAATAAAGAAGTTTTACCTGCGCCGTATTTTTTTATTATTGAAAACAGAACAATAACTGATTTTAAAGATAAAATATTTAATCCTGTTTTTATCTTTGAAGAAAATATTGCGAAAGAGCTGCCTGATAATATTGTAACGATGCAGGATAGCGGTGATGAAGTTATGAGCATTGCTCCCACTCCTCTGAAAAGATTTGTTCTATGTCCTGCGAAATATTTTTATGACAGCGTTACTCCACAGAGAGATGCACCTTATTTTTTAAAAGGAAATCTTATTCATGATTTTGCTGAAATGTATTTTCAGCATCCTGATTTCTGCAGGGAGAATTTCGGGAAAATTATGGATTACATTTTAAAGCAATACTCAAATGTAATTACAAAAGCAGAAGGAGAAATAGAGAGAACGAATTTTAAAATTGCGCTGGATAATGTAATGAACTTTCTGGATGGGAATCCCGTGGAAAAAATCAAGCTTGATGAACCTGTTAATGCAGATAAAAATGCGATGATGTTTTTTTTCAAAAAGAAAAAAATATACGATAATACTGAAAAAGATCTGCCGAAAGATTTTATATTGAGAGGAAGGGCTGATTTAAGAGATAAAAAAACACTGGCAGATTACAAAAGCGGAAGCTCGCGTTACAAGCTGAAGGATTTACCGAAGCTGACAAATATAGATTATATATTTGAGAATGAAGAAACTGATTTTGATTTCCAGGCAATATCGTATCTTGCTGCAATGAAGAATGAAAATCCCGATGCAGAGCAATTGAAATTTATTTATAATTATGTTCTTGCCAACAGAAGAAATCTTTTAGATGAAAGGCTGAGAGCAGAGGATAACAGAACTGTATTTACCTATGTAGATGTGAATTTTATTGATTATTTGAAATCGAAAGAGTGCTGTGATTATGTCAAAGAGAATATTAAAAGCGAGCTGCGAAGATATATTGACTATATGAATTACGAAGGGTATAAAGATATTTTTAAAGATGAAGATTTATCCGGAATAAACTTCCATGATAAAGAATCAGTAGTAAATAATTTAAGCTCAAAATTTATTAAGGCACATCAGCGGGCAGGATTAACATTAAAAGATTTTAATAAAAAAATTCAAAAAACATATCTGGAAGATTTATTTAAGTTCACTTCAATATTTTATGATATAAAATGCAGCCGCGGAATTATTTTCAAAGATGATGTAACGAAGTATATAGATTTTGTAAAAGCAAAACTAAGTGAATTAAATTCATACAGGAACACAAATTTTCCTGCGCTGCCGATATTTGAGAGCAATCAGATCTGCAAAGAGTGCGACCATCTCAACATCTGCAAAGGAAATTTATTGTGGAATTAAAAAATATATGAACTTCGACTATAACAATATAGATAAGTTAAAAGAAGATTTCAGTTTTTTATGGCAAGCCGTCAATGATGACTATGCGTACTTTGATAATAAAAAAACTGACTGGGATAAAGTGAAAGAAATTTATTCGCAGCAGATTGATTCGATTAAATCACGGGATGAGTTTGTTACTTTATTGGAAAATGTCTTCAATGAAATTTATGATAACCATGCTTCACTTAACACGAATACAGTTAACTCCCCAAGGCTTGTTCCCAGCGGAACAGATGTATGGGGAGAATATATTCACGGTAAAGCTGTCATTACTGATATCAGGAAAAATTTCGGAGCGGAAAAGTCCGGAGTAAAAACAGGAATGCAAATTGTTTCAGTAAACGATGTAGATATAAACGAAGCTGTAAAAAGTTTCGTTGGAAAATCATTAAGTGAGTGTGATAAAGATGCTGCTGATTATGCTTTGAATAAAGTCCTTGCGGGAAGAAGAGGAATAGAAAGAAAATTTACATTGAAATCAGAAGGCGAAGCTTGTGACTTTTTCCCTGATGCCGGCGGATTTTCACTGGAGAATATTCAGTACAAGAAAAAAGTTGAGTTCAATAAAACTGATAATACCGGATATATAAAAATAAATAATTGTCTTTTCGATAACTCGATGATACAGGAGTTTGACGATGCAATGAATAGTTTGAACGATACTAAATCATTGATACTGGATTTGCGGGAGACACCGAGCGGAGGCAATACAACGGTTGCCCGCGCTATACTCGGATGGTTTGTGAATGAAGATAAATTTTATCAGAAGCACGAGCTGCCTGCTGAAGAGAAGCAGACCGGAATAAAAAGAAGCTGGATGGAAATTGTTTCAGCGCGTGCAGGTAAATATTACAGCAAACCGGTATATGTCCTTGCAGGTCATTGGACGGGCAGTCTGGGAGAAGGAATCACGGCAGGTTTTGATGCGCTTAAGACGGGTGCAACAATAGGTACTAAGCTGGCGGGTTTGTGCGGAGCAATTTATACTTTTGAAATGCCCAATACAAAAATTAAATTTTCTATTCCAGTTGAAAAGCTATATCATGTGAACGGAACTCCCCGGGAAAAATATATTCCAAATATTGAAATTGACTATAAAGATTTATCGGGCGATGAAGATGTAATTTTGAATGAAGCGCTTAAAATTATTAAGGCAAATGGAAATTGATTACAGGATATTAAAACCTTCAGAAAGTAAAAAGTACAGAGAAATAAGATTAGAGTGTCTTCAGAATGCGAAAGAAAATTTCGGCTCTACCTATGAAGAATCGGTAATAATGCCCGAATTATTTTTTGAGAGCGCAATAAAAAATGAAGATGAACATAATAAAATATTTGGAGCATTTGACGATGATACACTCGCAGCAATTTGCGGATACAGAAGAGAGAGCAGTTTGAAAACGAGACACAGGGCATTGCTTGTACAGGTTTATACAAAACCGGAGTACAGAGGTAAAAATATTTCGTACGAACTTATGAAATTTACGATTGAAAAATTATTTGAAGATGAAACCATGCAGCAGATTACATTGGGAGTTGTATCGGATAATAATTCTGCGATAAAAGTATATGAGCGGCTCGGGTTTAAAGAATACGGCTTACATAAAAATTATTTTAAAGACGGTGATGTTTACCGGGATGAAAAATTAATGATACTGGAGAAAGCGAATTGAAGATATAAGATTTCCATAATACTTTAGTTAAATAATATTTGAACAATCAGGATAAAATAATAAATAGTACAGAGGGAATTTTATTAATCGATGCGGGAGCTGGCACAGGAAAAACGTATACGCTTGTGAAACGATATCTGAAAATTCTTGAGAAGGGTTCAAAGCCGGAAAATATTCTGCTGGTAACTTTTACCAATAAAGCAGCGAATGAAATGAAGTCGCGTGTATTGAAAGAAGCGGAGAATGCGGGACTGATTTCGAAAATCGGTTTCAGAAGTTTCATTGATGCTCCGATTATGACATTTCACTCTTTCTGCAATCAGGTTTTAAAAAAGCACGGAAGAAATGCAGCATCGTTTTTAGGAATAAGGGAAAATCCTTCATCTAACTTCAGACTGATTGAAGAAAATTATTACGAGGAAAAATTATTTATAAAATTTTACAATCAGTTTGTAAAACGTGCCGGTAAAAATTATGATGAGATAATAAAAAGTATATCGGGAAATCCGTTAGTTATTTTCAAAGCAATAAAAAAATTATCAAGCAAAGGAATATTCCCTCAGAGAAGTTCTAAAGAAAAGAATTTTGACGAGAAAGATCTGCAGAGATTAAGAGGTGATTATAAAAAGTTCAGTGAGCTGTTTGATAAAATAAATATGGAAGAGATTGGCGCACGCGGAGTGAAGCAGAATGATTTGTATAAAAATATTTCTGCAAAGATTAATGCTAATCCTTATATAGATTTACCTCCGGCTGATGAAGTTCTTGACGGCAAATGCGCACATCATGAATTGAAAGATAAAATATTTTATGATGATTCACAGGAGAAACTGATAAAATTTACTAACGATATTTATTTTTCTTACATAGAATATTTGTTAAAAAGAAATCTTTTGAATTTTGATTTTATGGTGATGTTCGCTTATTTATTGTTAAAGAATGATGCGAATATCAGAGCGGTGAACCGTTTTGATTATATTATGATAGATGAATTTCAGGATACAGATGAAATACAGTTCAAACTTATGCTGCTGCTTGCGAAGGAAAATAAAAACAGTGAGGCAAATCTTTGCGGAGTGGGTGACTGGAAACAGGGGATTTACGGATTCAGAAATGCTGCCATTGAAAATATAATTTTGTTCGAGCAAAGGCTAACGGAATATATAGAGGAGCTGAATGAAGATACTCAGAGAATAAATTACACGGGAGAAAAGATAGAAAGAATAATGCTCGATGTGAATTACAGAAGCTCGAGAGAGATACTTGATGCAAGCTATCATACACTGTTTACCAAGGGAACGGAGAAAGAAGAAATTGATATTGAGTTTATAGAAAATCTTTTCCCGCGCGCATTGGAAAATGCAAAAGAGTTCGAGGGAAAAACTGAGATAGGATTTTATACCGGCGAAGACAGGAAGGCTGAAAGAAAAATTATTCTTGATAAAATAAAAGAACTTGTTACGAATGAAAAATATTTTATTACAGAGTTCTATGAGAACGGGAAAGTAAATTCAAAGAGAAAAATAGATTTTAAAGATATATGTATTTTATCCAGAGATAAAAGCTTCGGATTAGAACTACAAAGGAAAGCGTTGAAGAATAATATTCCAATGAATTATGAAGGAGGGTTGGAGATATTTTCAACTCAGCACGGAATATTAATACTTGCATGGCTGAAATTACTGCTATGGCAGAATGATACAAGTGCGTGGATACCTATTCTGGAAGCGGAAGGATTTTCTCACAATGAAATAACAAAAATTATAAGAGGCATTGATAACGAGTATAAATTTACCTATGAAAAAATTCCTGCTGATGTATTAATATTTCTTGATGAAATAAAAAATAAAGAGAGCGCATTGCTTCAGGCAGAAGCTGTTTTGAAAAAATATAATCTGACTGATGAAATAGGCAACAGGCTTGTTACAATAATTTCTAAACTGATGTCGGCTGATTTTATCTCATTGAACGAACTTGTGAAAACGATAGAAGACTCGGCAAGACTTGAGTATGATATAGAGTTAATTAATACGGAAGATGCTGTATCGGTTATGACTATACATAAATCGAAGGGGCTGGAGTTTCCTGTGGTAATACTTGCTAACTGCAATCAGAAAATATTTCCTTCAACTAAAGGTGAAAGCGACAGCATAATATTTGATGATGTGCTTGGACTGAGAAATAAAAAAGTTTTCGGAGAGAAGAACGGATATAAATATGTGTTCAATAACTGGAAGACGGACCTTTCTTTATGCGTTATAAAAAAATCAGAGTATGATGAAGAGCGCAGATTGTTTTATGTGGCTGCAACCCGCGCAAAACAATTTTTATTTTTCACTGCATCAAGACCATCGCAGTTTTTTACAGGATTAGCTGAAGCAAACAGCATAGATGCTGTGGAGAATTATATTTACTCCGGTGATTTAAAATATCAATCAGCAGAAAATAATGTGAACGATAAAAAAATAAATCTGAGCAGCATAACAAAATCAGTTACGAATGAATTTGAAAACAGAGAAGTATCTGAAAAAGAAAAAAAATTCCGACGATATGCTAAGAGACTTGCGAGCGGAATAAATATTTTACCTGAGATAGAAAATGAAAGCTATGAAATAAAAAATATGATTATTAGATTTGATGAGTTACTGTATGAAATGAAAAAAGATGCGAAGGAAGTTATTGTGGATGCAGAGTTTCATTTCCCCTATGAAAAAGGCTTTCAAAAAGGTGTCCACTACGGAGTGATAGAAGTTTTATCAATGCATGATGACAGAATAGAATTTATTTTATTCGGAGATGAAGAAAAGGATTTAAAGAAGCTTGAGTTTTATAAATTTGCCATAGGTAAATTACATAAAACAAAAAATGTAAACGGCAGAATATTTCCGCTGATGTAAATAATTTTACATATAAAAAAGAAAGCCCGTTCCGACAACACCGGACCGGGCTTTTGGCTTTGGTAATACTAAACTTGCGGGGAAAAAAACGCCCGCTCGGCTCTGGCGTTCCGGCGGGCATCCCCTAAGAGAAAATACTATTTTCTCTCTTTGTCTCTTAACTTTGATTAACTTA
>JBHEKU010000344.1:0-4123 GCA_041859205.1 Ignavibacteria bacterium
AAATCAGGCAACTATATCTCTGAAAGAAAATGAACGTCTTCTTGAATTAGTTTATAACTCAACGAATGTAGGGATGTCGCTGGTTGATGAAAACGGAGTAATACTCAGGGTTAATAATGCATACTGCCACTTATTTGGTTATAGAAAAGATGATATAATTGGAAATCCTTTTACAGATTATATTCTTGAAGAACAAAGAGAATCTGCAATCAATAAGTTTAAGGATTTTATGGCTAAAGGTAACGAGAATACCTATGAACATTCCATAATGAACGACGAAAATGAGCCAATAAATTTATTCGTTACGGAAAAGATATTTTCCGATGAGCATGGCAATAAATTTATGATTGCAACGTTCACTGACATCACTTTAAAGAAACAGGATGAAGAGCATAAGAGACTTATTGAGTCGGTTATACTGAATTCCAATGAAGCAATTTCATTGATGAAAGTAACTAACAATGAAACGCAGGAGCTTCAGACAATCTTCATCAACGATGCGTTTACTAAACTGACCGGCTACGAATCATTCGAAATCCTTGGTCAAAAGTATGCAGTTCTCTTCGGAGAACGAACCGATAAGATTGAACTCAATAAACTGTACGATTCTATATATCTCAAACAAAAAGCTGAAGTTGAAATAATCTGCTATACTAAAAATCATAGTGAGTACTGGGTAAATCTTAACATCTCCCCTATCCCCGATGATACGGGAAGAATAACACACTGGGTATTTATACAGCGTGATATAACTGAGAAGAAGAAGATTGAAGAGAGCTTAAAACGCTCCAAACTTGAAGCCGAAACTGCTGCAAGACAAAGAGCAGATTTTCTTTCTAACATGAGCCATGAAATCCGTACCCCTATGAATGCTATCATTGGGCTAACGGAACTCATGCTTCAGGAAACTAAGGATGAGAAATTCTTAGAGAATCTTCAGTCAGTAAAATTTTCTGCCGATAATTTATTAGTTATCATCAATGAAATATTGGATTACTCCAAGCTTGATGCAGGCAAAGTTAAAGTTGAAAATATCAGCTTTGATATTAAACAGATTTTCAGAGAGCTTGATAAATCAATCGGGCTTAAAGCAAGAGAGAAGAATATTGAATTCACTTCAGTTGTCGATGAAAACTGCCCGCAGTTTTTAATCGGTGACCCTGTAAGAATTAACCAAATTCTTATCAACCTCGCAGGTAATGCTATCAAGTTTACACATAAAGGCAAGGTTGAAGTAAAAGCCGAAATAGTAAGCAAGAGCAGCGATGAAGTTAAACTTCTATTCGCAGTAACTGATACAGGAATTGGTATACCCGATGACAAGCTTCACCTTATCTTCGAAAGCTTCATGCAGGCTTACACTGATACACAAAGATTATTCGGAGGTACAGGTCTAGGCTTAACAATATCCAAGAAGCTTATTGAAATGCTTAACGGTGAAATAAGAGTTGAGAGCACAGTTAACAAAGGCTCTAAGTTTTACTTCGAGCTTACTCTGAAAATTGATAAGAAAGAACGTAAGGATGTACCAACGGAATCATCTAAAGAAGCTCGTGACTTATCAGGCATTAAAATTCTTATCGCTGAAGATAACAGAATGAACCAGCTTGTTGCCAAGCAGATATTCAAGAAGTGGAATGTCGAACTTCAGATTGCCAATACCGGACTTGAAGCAGTTCAGCTCCTTAGCGAAAAACACTATGACGTTGTTCTAATGGACTTACAAATGCCCGAGATGAACGGATACGAAGCCACTGAATACATCCGCGATACCTCATCACCGGTGCTTGACCATAACGTGCCTATCATTGCTTTGACTGCTGATGCTTTTGGAGAAACTAAAGGTAAGGTGTTAGATATCGGTATGAATGACTTCCTTATGAAGCCGTTTAAACAGGAAGAGTTGTATGAAAAGATTACAAAGTACCTAAAATAAATATTGATAAATCAGGGATTTAAATCAATAAATCCCTGATAATAATTTTCAACCTCTATTAAGCTTCCTGTGTTTCTTTAACCGATTTCAATATATAAGCTACTTTATTCGCTACTGTATTAGCATCGTTATTTTCTATATCAAGTCTTTCAATCATGTGCACAATCTTTCCGTCTTTCAGCATTGCCATTTGCGGCGATGATGGGGGATAATCTCCGAAGAATGAACGCGCTTCGTTCACTGCATCTTTTTCCATTCCGGCAAAAACCGTTACAAGCCTGTCCGGCATGTAATTATTTTGTTTTGCCCAGTCGATAGCTGCTGCAAGTCCGGGTCTTGCTTTTCCTGCTGCGCATCCGCAGACAGAGTTTACAAATACGAACGTTGTGCCTTCTTTGCCAAGTTCGTTCTTTACTTCGTCAGGAGTATAAAGCTCAGTAAATCCGATTTCCTTAGCTTCATCTCTCATAGGTTGAACCATTATTGGGTCATACATAATTTAGAATTCCTTTCTTTATACCTGTGTGGTGTTTTTTAAATATTTATCAAACCAGCGTCTTCGCATTACCGCTGTTTCTTTTTTCTGTTTTGTAAGATAGTGGTCTCCGCCCTGAATCAATCGCAGCTCAGTATAAACATTATTCTCTTTCAATAGATTAAACATATCAACCGAGTCCTGCGCTGCTACGTGTGTATCTGCTTTGCCGTGTATCAACAGCACCGAAACATTCTTTTTTATTTTATCTGCAAAGTGTACCGGCGAGCGTTCTATTTTTCTCTCTTCAAATAAATGCGGATTATCTGTCCCGAACTGTACCTTAAAAGCTTCAGAAAGATTATTCTGCAATTTTTCGGTGCGGATTAAATCTGCAAGTCCTGAAATAACTACTGCGCATTTTATTCTGTTAGTAAGCGTAAGCGCTTTGTAAGTCATCATTCCTCCCCTGCTCCATCCTTCCATTCCTATATTATCAGTATCGCAGTACTCTAGAGTTTCAGCTATGGGAATTAAATTCATAACGTCATTAATATCTTTGCCGCCGAACTCTTCACCTATTCTGTACTCGCTTGCAAGGACTACATAGCCCCATGAAGCAATTTCACCGTACATTCCTCTTGCGAGAAATTCATCTATCAATCCGTTCTTTAAATTTCCGCCCCTGTTCCATATTATCAGCGGATATTTTTTCGTTGTGTCTATCGGATGCGCAAGGTAACCCATTACTTCTTCGCCGTCAGATTCGTATTTTATTCTGTAAACTTTTGTACCATCTATTACTTCTTCGCCCCAGCCTTTTTTAATTAAATTTAATTGTTCCGGCTTTAGCTCTAACTCTGTTTGGGAGATTAACATTAACTATTTACGCTCTCCTCAATTTTCTCAATTTCAAAAAATCTGTATTGAGCAACTTTTAAATCGAACGTCTGACCGTTTCTGTAAATTTTTTCATTTGGTGAGGGAAGAACATTTTCAACTTTCACAGTTGCCCAGCATCCGCCGTCGTAGTTCATTACACTGGCATCGTAAAGCTCAGTACCTTTGTACTCTACTCTATACATGTTTCCCGTAACGAGATTTTCGTTAATAGGTTTTTTTAAATTGTGTTTCATTAATTAGTAATTGGTAATAAAATAAGTATGATAATTCAAAATGATATTATACATCAGATTAGGCTAGTAAGATACATAATTTAAATGACGTAATTAAGGCTATTCGTATGAATTAAGTGCTAAATAAATTGTAACATTATTGTCACATTTTGCCTGTCATTATATTGAATGTTTATTTTTTCTATTTAATTCCCGTTTTTTAGTTAAAGCGATTTATTCTTTTTAAGTTCCTTCAAGGATGAATTGTAACATTATTGTCACATTTTGAATCACAGATTAATATGATTTTTATGATGTTGCAGATAGTTGCATTATTGTAACATTTTGTTAACCACTCCACCAAGGCGGACTTTCAGCCCCTGCCCCTACTTATTAAAGGGGGGAACTATGCAACAGTGTAGCATTATTGTCACATTTTGTGATTTCATTAATTGCCACGGCTTTAAAGCCGTGGATAATATAAGCTGACGATCGAAGGCTTTAGCCAAAATCAATTTTGCCCTAAAGGGCATTAAGTTGGAAAGGGTTTTCCCTCCACGCGTTAAAACGCGTGGCAATTAAATAATATATTCTTTC
>JBHEKU010000028.1:0-3760 GCA_041859205.1 Ignavibacteria bacterium
AGGCTGATGGCGAAAAAAAATACGCCGCACAACTTGATGCAAACAAACAAAAATTTATTTCTAAGTGGGGTGTAACTCAGGACGAATTGTGGATTCAGCGAAAAGAAATTAAGCCGCATCAATCTTTTTATCCAATAAGTAAAAATAAGTTTGATGAACATTTTGAACGCGCTCGAATCTTGCTAGCTGATAATGAGCTTGATTTGGCGTTTGAATCTTTACAAAAGGCTTTGGAATATTTTCACAAAGTAGAACAAAAGAAACAACAAGTTGAGTATCCTGATTTACTTGATCTTGCCGGAAATTTAAGTCTGGCGATGGGGAATATTGAATCAGCACAAAAATATTTTGCCGAGGAATTGGAAATTATACCGAACTCTTCAACTGCTTGCGCCGGACTTGGTGAAGTGTTTTTAGCACAAGGAATGAATGACAACGCAAAAGTGATGTTCGAATGGGCGGTTAAAAACAATTCTTCTAACAATGCAGCCATCGAAGCTCTTTCAAATGTAAACACATTGTTAGGCTTTGACGCTAACCATAATTCACTTTTGATTGAGGTATAGATGCCGGTTTTGTCGCTCTGCATGATTGTAAAGAATGAGGAAGAATATTTAAGGGAATCTCTTGATTCTGTAAAAGATATTGCAGATGAAATAGTATTGGTTGATACCGGTTCTACGGACAATACTATTAAAATTGCAGAAATGTATAACGCAAAGGTCTATAATTATGACTGGACTGATGATTTTGCGGCAGCACGTAATTACGCCTTAGGAAAAACTACGGGTAATTGGGTCCTATGCCTTAATGCTGATGAACGATTGTCCGATCAATCTATACATGAATTAAAAAATATAATAAGTTGTAAGGAAATTGCGGGTTTTTATTGTACAGTAAAAAGCCTAATTCAAGATGAGAGCGGCGACAGCTCTGTTAGGGATGTACGTTTATTTACAAATTCGCCTCATATTAAATTTACTGGCAGAGTATATGAACAAATAGTCCCTTCACTTACCGAAAACGATTACAAAATATTACCATCTCAAATTTCTATTAACAATTACGGCAATTGTAGTAATAGTAATGATAAAAAGTCGAAGGCAGAAAGAAACTTATCTTTGTTGCTTAAAGAATATGAAGCAACTAAATCGGCATATTATGCATTTCAGCTAGCTCAGAAATATCTTTTGTTAGAAAATGATGAAAGCGCTAGTTCGTTTTTCAGAATGGCAAGCGAATCTCCAAAATTAGATAAGCATTTCCGGGCATATAGTTTTTACTCATTAGCAAAAATTTCATTTAAGAATCGAAAAATTCAAGAAGCGGAAAAATTTATAATCCATGCAACAAAGATTGATGATAAGCAGCCATGTACTTTTTTCTTAGCCTCAGAAATTTCGCTACAAAAGGGAGAATTAATCACTGCAGAAGATAGGTGTAAACGTGCGTATATATTGAATCAAGCCTTGCGGTTGAAGGCGATTGATTCAACAATATCTTTTTCTTTAGATCCAGAAAAAATTATTTATTATGGGTTAATTCTGTCGCTCCGTTCTCGAAATAATCTAAACTATGGGTTTTATCAAAAAGAACTCTTTGCTTTGTTTGCTTCTCAAACGGGAATGGAAGACTCTTCAATTTCGGTAGCTGTACAGAAAGTTTTTGGCAGTTCCTCTCTTACCAACTTGGATGCTGAAATAATTCTAAAATTAATTAATAAAAATAATCTCAGCTTTTATGTTTATATGCTGGGGATAAATCCTTACAAACAACAAGTAATGATATTAGTTGAGCAACTGTTAAACACATTTCCAGACTCAGTTGACGTTATGCAATTATATGCGAGAATGCTTGAAAAATTTGGAAAAGTTGAGGAAGCCGTTAGCGTTATGGAAAGTATTATTGAAGGAAACAAAACTGATGCAACCGTATTTTTCTATTTAATATCATTCTACCTAAAACAAGGAAAGGACGATAAAATAAAACCACTTGTGCTTCAGCTGGAAAGATATTTCTCACATATCCCGGATGTGATGACCAGAGTGAGAACTTTAAAGAGGAAGCTCTTGATGTTAACAAGTGTCCCGCTGTAGTAACTTACTGCTTACACATAAATATCATGAAATAAATTTCACTCAGAAACATTCTGGATAGAGGTAAAAGTGCCAAAATTGACACTTTCAATGATTGTAAAAAATGAAGAGAAGTATTTGCGCGAGTGCCTTAACTCTGTGAAGGATGTGGTTGATGAGATCGTTCTGGTTGATACCGGGTCAACAGATAATACTATAAAGATAGCGGAGGAGTATGATGCAAAAGTTTATACTTTTGACTGGGTTAATGATTTCTCGGCTGCACGGAATTATGCGCTAGGTAAATCTACTGGTGATTGGATTCTTTACCTTGATGCTGATGAACGCCTTGATAATAATTCGGTTACTGAGTTAAAAAAAATTATCTCCCAACATTCATTAGCTGCACACTACTGTACTGTCAAAAGCTATGATTCGGAAGGAAGCCGCGATAATTCTTTACAGTATACTCGCCTGTTTTTCAATTCGCCGGGAATATCATTCAATGGAAAAGTGCATGAGCAAATAGAATCATCATTAATAGACAAAAATTACCGTATAATTAGTTCAAATGTGCTTATACATCACATTGGGTATAACGTTTCTATTGATGAGAAGAGGAGAAAGGCATTAAGAAATCTTTCGTTATTGGAAGAAGAATATAGTATAAAACAATCAGCTTACGGTGCATTTCAAATAGCACAATCATATAACGTACTTGATGACAAATCGAATGCTAGAAAATACTTTTTGCTTGCCGGAGAAAGTATTTCTTTGGAAGCTTCGTTAAGGGCTCAATGTTATGCAGCTTTGTCATTAATGGCTCATTCAGAAAATAATGTATTAGATTCAGAAAAATATATTCAGATATCATTAAAGCTGGATCCGAACCAACCGTTTACATATTTACTGGCTTCTAAAATATATTTGCGACGCGGGGATTTTCTTAATGCTGATCTAAACTGCAAAACTGCACATCAGTTAAATCAGAAGATCATTTCGGGGAAAAGACATTCTACGGTAACCATTATTCTAGATCCGGAAGAAGTGATTTATTTTGGACTCATTATGGCTCTTCAGAATAACAATTCAAGCTCCTTTAAAAATTTTTTTAGAGAACTGTCATCGTTCTATAATACGAAAGAACATAAACATGGTGGTCTGAAATTAGCGGTCTTGCAAAAATTACTTAGCAGTAACATCCTAAGCTTGAGTGAAGAAGCTACATTTGTGAATATGGCAAATAAGAACACTCTGAATTTTCTTTTGCTAGTGATATCCAACAACCCTGATGGGCAACAGATAATTAAGCTGACTAGTGATTTACTAAATAAATTCCCAAGTTCAGTTGAGATAAGTAAAGTATTGGCTAAACAATTTGATGAGCAGGGAAGAACTGCAGAAGCAATTCAAATTCTTGAAAAAACTATAGAAAACAACCATTATGATCCAGCAATTTTATTCTATCTTATTTCGTTTTATTTGAAGAATGGATTTTCTGAAAAGATAATACACCTTGTCACCCTTCTGGAGAATAATTACGGTAATGTGCCGGAAATAGTAGATAGAATTAACAAGCTTAAGAAAATGCTTCCTAAATAAGATTTCAGCTTTTTTAATTTCAAAACAGTACAATCGAATAATTATTTCAAAATTTACTCTCTAAAATCTTTTGTGATTATATA
>JBHEKU010000083.1:0-8722 GCA_041859205.1 Ignavibacteria bacterium
CGCTAAAAACGGGACAGGCGCGCCCCCGCATAAAAATGTTACAAAAATGTTACAATGGAGATGCTCCCGGAAAATGTTACAAAAATGTTACAATGGTAGAGCGCCGGAAAATGTTACAAAAATGTTACACTGGTGATTCACCCGAAAAATGTTACAAAAATGTTACACTGGTAAAATCGCCCTGAAAATGTTGCAAAACTGTTACAATGGTAATTCGCCGGAAAATGTTACAAAAATGTTACACTGGTGATTCACCCGAAAAATGTTACAAAAATGTTACACTGGTGATTCACCCGAAAAATGTTACAAAAATGTTACACTGGTGATTCGCCCTGAAAATGTTACAAAAATGTTACAATGGTAATTCGCCGGAAAATGTTACAAAAATGTTACTTCAAAAAAGACTTTAATTTAGTCACTCAATATTTAAAACTTAATATATTATGTATTATTACTTGCTTTAACAGTATTTATTAATTATTTTTTAGTAATATCAAATAGAATCATATTAGTTCGCAGTGATTTGAAAAATAATGGTTTCCACCATGAAAAATCTCTTAATACTTACCCTCACTTTTTTTATTTCCGCCCCTTTATTTTCGCAGCCATTCACAAGGCAGCAAGTCTTATCAGATGGAAACAATATTTCTACATGGATTGGAAACACCGGTGTTTTTAATAACGATATCAGGTCCACTGCTCCCGGTTTTCAATGGCCTAAAGGTTCTAACAAGTTTGCAATTTATACTACAGGTTTAACAACTGCCGCATATATAAATGATTCACTCAGGTTTGCAAGCGCATCTTTTAGCGGAGAGTACAGGCCTGGTTATATATTAAACGGTGTTCTAAAAACGGACTCAACATTTAAATTGTATAAGGTTAGCAGAGGCGATAATAATTCAAATCCTGATTATGCAAATTGGGGCTTGATGATTCCATTCGGTGCTCCATATGAAGATGGAAACAATAATGGTAGTTTCGAGGCCGGAATAGATAAACCCGGAATGAAAAACGCAACTCAGACAATTTTTATTTGTATGACTGATGGAGATCCCAATACACATTCCGGCTCTGAAGGTTTTGGCGGCGGGACTTTACCATTAAAAGCAGAGCTGCACCTGACGGCATGGTCTTATAATAATGTAACAGGTATGAATGACGTGCAATTTATTAAAATGGAAATTATCAATAAAAATTCTTCATCTTGGAATAAAACATATTTCGGACTTTTTTGTGATCCAGATTTAGGGGATCCTCACGACGATTATCTGGGATGTGATTCAATAAGAAATTTAGGCTATTGTTATAACGCTGATAATCTTGACAGTACATTTGGATCAAATCATTATGGCGCTAATCCTCCTGCTGTAGGAATAGATATGTTACAGGGTGGGATAAACAAAAGTATAACCCCTAACAAAAATTTAGGTCTTACATCTTTTGTTTATGTTTGGTCTTCGGGAGGTGAAACATGTGCGATTTTTAACAGTTCAAATTTGGGCGATTATAACTTCTTAAAAGGTCTAAAAAGAGACTCTACGCCTTATATTAACCCGATAAATATTCAGACAGCTAAATTTTGCTTTTCCGGAAATCCGGAAACGGGTTCCGGTTGGACTGAATACGCAGGCAGAATAAATAACTGTGGAGGTACTTTAACCGGAACTGTAGTTCCTTCTCCTCCGGGTGAAAGAAGATGTGTAATGTCTTCCGGCGCTGATAACTTCACTGTCGCCCCCGGTGAAAAACAAACTTTTATTTTCGCACAAATGATGGCTCGTGGAAGCAATAACTTAAATTCAGTTACGAAATTAAAACAGCTTGATGATGCAGTGCAGGTATTTTATGAGAATGGTTTTAATGTTGGTATAAATACTATATCAACCGAAGTTCCTGGTAGTTTTTCATTGTATCAGAATTATCCGAACCCCTTCAATCCTTCAACTAAAATAAAATTTGAAATTCCTTTAAGTGAATTTGTAAACATTACTGTTTATGATTTAACTGGAAAAGTTATTGAGGAGCTTGTAAATCAAAATCTGAATGCAGGTGTGTATGAAACGGAATTCAGCGCAAAAAATACTTCATCCGGTATATATTTTTACCGGCTAAAAACTCCCTCGTTTACACAAACCAAAAGAATGATTTTAATAAAATAGTAAATTTCCCTTTAAATAAATGTTATTTATATGTTTATTTTAGAGTGAAAACTGAAATAAATGTCTTTGCCCTCATATCGTAATATCGTTATATTGTTATTATTTCAAAACTTAAACGTGAAAGATATGAAGAATCTCTTAATCGTCACCTTCTTCAGCTTTTTCCTGGTGGTTTACTCCTTCGCTAAACCAAAGGAAAGTTCTTCCTTCAACCCTTATTCAGTAGTCAGAGCACAAGTATCATCTGACGGTAACAACATCGCAACTAAAATCTGGAATACAGGAGTATTTAACCAGAATTTACTAACAACAAACACTGCGGGCTTTGAATGGCCGAAAAACTCAGGTAAGTTTGCAATTTTTACTACCGGACTATCGATGGCAACTTATATAGATAATTCACTAAGGATGGCAGTAGCATCTTATTTAGGAGAGTATGCTCCCGGTTATGTTCTGAATGGTGTATTCGAAACTAATGCTAGCTTTAAACTATACAAGGTGAATAGAGGTGATAATAATTCAAACCCGGATTATGCAAACTGGGGATTAATGGTTCCTTTTGGTGCGCCTTATGATGATGTTAATAATAATGGAGCTTACGACCCCGGCACTGATAAGCCCGGAGTGAAAAATGCAGCTCAGACAATTTTTGTTTGTCTTACCGATGCTGACCCTTCAAACCACACTGCATCTGAAGGATTCAGCGGAGGAACTCTACCTGTATTTGCCGAAATGCATTTTAGTGTATGGTCGTATGATATAACAGGCTTAGAAGATGTTCAATTTTTAAAAATGGAAGTAGTTAATAAAAATAATATGCCCTGGACAAGAACTCGTTTTGGATTAGTTGTTGATCCTGATCTGGGATTTACCGATGATGATTATGTTGGCTGTGATATAGCCAGAAATTTAGGTTATTGCTATAACGCTGATAATGTAGACGGGGATGGAGGAATTAACAGTTACGGTATAAATCCTCCCGCTGTTGGTATAGATATGCTAAAAGGTGGAGTGAATAGAAGTGTAAATCCTAATATTGATATGTACATGACTTCGTTCAATTTTTTTAATAACGGAGGAGCTATATTATGTGAAGGAGATCCTACAGGAGGTCCTGGTCAATCATATAACCTATTAAGAGGTTTGAAAAGGGATTCCACTAAATACGTCAATGCAAATACTATGCAAACTACGAAATATTGTTATTCAGGGGATCCTGAACCGGCAGTTGGTTGGACTGAATTTACCGGTAAAGTAAATAACTGCGGAGGCGATACTACAGGTACGGTTGTTTCTCCTAGTACTCCCGGGGATAGACGGTTTATAATGGGTTCAGGTGCAGATAATTTCACTATCCTGCCAGGTGAAAAGCAAACCTTTGTATTTGCCCAGCTAATAGCAAGAGGCGCGAATAATAAAAATGCCGTAACAAAATTGAAAGCACTTGACGATATTGTTCAGCTTTTTTATAACGCAAATTTAAATGTTGGAGTTACCTCTCTTTCTGTAGAGCTGCCAGAAAAATTCAGTTTATATCAAAATTATCCAAATCCTTTCAACCCAACAACTAAGATTAAATTTGATTTAGATAAATCCGGATTTGCTTCTTTAATTGTTTATAATGTAGCAGGCAAAGAAATTACAAGACTGGTTAATCAAAACCTGAATTCCGGAAGCTACGAATTTGAATTTAACGCTGCTGATTTACCAAGCGGAGTTTACTTCTACAAACTTGAAACACCAACTACTTCAATGGTAAAAAAGATGTCACTTATAAAATAATATTGAAGTTCTCTGCTGTGAATGTTACTTCTTTCGAATAAGGGTGTCTTAATTCAGATGCCCTTATTATTTTTCATTTCTTATTTTTTGTAATCCTGAAGGAATAAATTCATAAACCTCATTTGCTTTATGTTTAGTCAGGTCAGCATTTTTCATACTAGACTTTACTTTATAAAATTCATTTCTTCGGAAGTACTCGCTCATTATTTCATCGGATTCTGAAGCAGCGTCTTCGATTTCAACCAGAAGAACCCAGTAGCTTAATTTTTCTCCGTTAGCATCGGGTTTAGATTCAGCGCATCCGCACCCGATTGAAACAGCGCCTCTGCTCAGTAAAGTTGTGTTATGACCGGGACTGTATTTCCATCCTTTGAAAACATCCTGCCATGTATAATTATAACTTCCCGTAAACAAATTTTCGCTTAGCATTGTGAACACAGGAATTTCATTTGCATAAAAGAGCTTGTTCATAGAAGGAGACCAGCCGTCTTTTATAGCCCTCATAGTAGCTCCTTCTCCGTTAATTTCGTGATCCCAAATTGGATAAGTGCCGTCGGCAAACTTTCTCGCAGTTTCTCCGGAAGAGAAAATAAGTTGTTTATTGATGGGAAGCTCAAGAATACCTCTTTCGTTTTCATTTACTCCGCCTAAAGTAAATTCTGTCTGTGTAATATTTGTATTCCAGTTTTTACTATTTGCCCGGTATTGATTTATTGCTTTTATCATTTCCTCAAGACCTTGCTTTGTGCATCCGGATTTATCATCAGGCTTATTGGTTTGAGCATTTAAATCACCTGCAATAGTGAAAAAGGTGATTACTAATAAATTTAAGAATATACTTTTTATTTTCATAGATTTATTAACAAAAGGAATTTGAAAAACGTTTATAGGGACCAAAATTCTAAGTTTAATATACCCAAAAATTCTCATTTAAAAACATAATAATATTCATTATATTTATCGTTTATCAAATTTTAAATTAACAGATTACAATGTCAGATAATCCATTTGCAGTCGTAAGCGATTATTATAACAGGAATAAGAATCAGGTGATGATTATTGCAGGCGCAATAATTGTGATAGTTGTAGGTATAATACTTTTCACTTCTAAAAGAGCATCACGAAACGAAGAAGCCGCTGTAGCATTAGGAAAAATAAGACCGACCTATGAAGGCGGTAATTTTCAGGCAGCTATTAACGGTGATTCACTTGGAAATAAAGGATTAAAATTCATTGTTGATGAATACGGTTCATCTGAAAACGGTCAGTTAGCAAAGCTGTTGCTTGCAAATTCTTACTATGGATTAAGAGATTTTCAGAATGCAATGAAATATTATGATGATTTTGGCGGAAGCAATAAGCTGTCAAAAGTCGCAGCAATTTCCGGATTGGCAAGTGTGAAAGAAGCTCAGAATGATTTTATCGGCGCTGCAAAAGAATTTGAACGCGCAGCAAATTACGATAAAGAAAATCCTTTCAGAGATGAATACTTATTTTATGCAGGAAGAGATTTTTCATTAGGTAATGATAAAGCTTCAGCAAAAAGAGTATTCGAACAGCTTAAAAGCGATTTTCCAAAATCGAAGTATATTACTCAGTCAGGAAGATATAACTATAACATTGATTAATTTTATAATTCCAAGAGTATGAGTTTAAAGGAAAAAATCAACGAAGATTTAAAGAAGGCTATGCTGGCAGGACCAAGCGTAAGACTTGATACTATTCGTTCCATAAGAGCTGAGATTTTAAAGATGGATAAATCCGGTATGAACCGTGAAATGACTCCTGAAGAAGAAATTGGTTTACTTAATAAACAGGCAAAGCAAAGAAAAGAATCCATTGAAATGTTTTCTGCAGCAGGCAGACAGGATTTAGTCGATAAAGAACAGGGACAGCTGGATATTCTTATGGAGTATCTTCCAAAGCCGCTTTCCAATGAAGAAGCAGAAGTTATTATAAATAAAATAATTGCAGATACCGGAGCATCAACTCAGAAAGATTTCGGAAAAGTAATGGGTGCAGCTTCTAAAGAATTAAAAGGAAAGATTGACGGAAAAATAATTCAGGAAATAGTTAAATCAAAATTAAGTTGATACATAAGAAATAATTATAAAATAATTTTTACTTATAAATCCGCTTAGTGCGGATTTTTTTTTATATGAATAAACTTGATATAATAATTGTAATTGTCATTGCAATACCTGCATTGATAGGGCTTTCAAAAGGATTTTTGCGAAAAGTCTTTTCATTAGCGTCGCTTATATTAGGTTTATATCTGGCAACAAGATTTAATACGGATTTTACTTCATTCATAATGAAGTTTTCGGGACTTTCTCTTAAGACTTCCAATATTCTTTCATTCGTTGTAATAATGATGGGAGTTTACACTCTTGGAGTTTATATAGCAAAGAAAATTTCCAATATTAATTCTCTGACTAAGTCAGTAGATAAAACTCTCGGACTTTTCATTGGAATAATACAGGGAATGATAATTGCGAGCCTCTGCGTTATTGCAGTAAACAATTTTGATCTGATGAATAAAGAAACAATTAACAACTCGAAGCTTTATGTATTTGTAAATGACTTCGCTCCGCGGACATTTAATACAATTGCTTCACTTTTACCAAACTATAAATCTTTTTACGAAGAGATAAAATCACTTACTAAGTAGATATGAACGAAAATATATACTCATTACTTGAGTTTGAAAAAATATTAAACAGAATACAATCGCACGTATATTCGGGGCTCGGTGAAGAGCTTTGCGATAACATTTCTTTTATAACAAATAAGAATACTCTTCAGCTTGAACTTGATAAGACATCTGAAATGAAAGATATTCTCACCCGTGAAGAATATCTTCAGCTTGACGGATTGCAGGATATAAGAAAGACACTCTCAAAATTAAATATCGAAGGTAGCTACATCCCTTCAGTAGAATTTCTTGGTGTTCTTTCTTTTTTAAGAATTTCCAGATTAACAAAAAGTTATTTTTCAAGAATTAATATAGGCGGTGAGTATGATTATAAACTCATTCCAAAAATCACTGCTGATTTATTCACTGATAAAATACTGGAAAACAATATTGATTCTACCATCGATGAAACAGGAACTGTAAGAGAAACTGCATCTGCCGAGCTTAAAAGAATAAGAATAACTATCAGAAAAAAAACTGAGAGTTTAAGAAAATCTCTTGAGAAAATTTTAAAAGATATATCCGATAAAGATTACTCTCAGGATGACATCATTACTCAAAGAGACGGACGTTTTGTTGTGCCTGTAAAAGCTGAAAATAAAAGGAAAGTCCCGGGGTTAATTCATAGTTCTTCCAATACAGGTCAGACAGTTTTTATTGAACCTGCAGCCACAATTGAGTTGAATAACGATATTACCGAACTTCACTATGAAGAGAAAAGGGAAATTGAAAGAATTCTTGCTGAGCTTGCAAAGAAAGTAAAAGTTCATGTTACAGAGTTAAGATCTAACTGTGAAATTATGGCTGAGATAGATTTTCTTCAGGCGAAAGCAAAGTATGCAATTGAAATCCTTGCCGAGAAACCGTTTCTGAGTGACGAAGAATTTGAAATAAAAAACGGATACCATCCTGTTCTTTTGCAAAATCATAAACGCGATGAAGTTGTTCCGTTAAATTTCAGAATAGGTAGAGAATTTAACTCGATTATTATATCCGGACCAAATGCCGGCGGTAAAACAGTATCGCTGAAAACAGTCGGCCTTCTTTCAGTAATGCTTCAATCGGGAATTCTTGTACCCGTGCACTATGAAAGCAAATTCAGGCTGCTTAACCAAATTTTTGTAAGCATCGGTGACCAGCAGTCATTGGAAAATGATTTAAGTACCTTCAGTTCTCACATTGCTTACCTTAAAAAAATTCTTGATGAAGCTGATGACAAATCTTTAGTTCTTATCGATGAAATTTGCTCCGGTACAGACCCTGTACTTGGCAGCGCTTTATCCTGCGCAATTATACAGAATCTGTCGGATAGAAATTCATTATCTGTTGTAACAACTCATAATTCAGAGCTGAAAGCCTTTGCATATAATCATAAGAATATTGAAAATGCTTCGCTTGAGTTTAATAATGAAACGCTTTCGCCTAATTTTAAATTTAACATCGGTATTCCCGGGCAGAGCTTTACATTTGAAATTGCGGAGAAATATAATTTTCCGAATGAAGTTATTTCCGATGCAAAATCATATCTGACTGACAGTGAAAACAAGCTTGAAGATTTATTAAAGGAGCTTAATGAAAACAAACAAAAATATTCTGAACTGAAAGATGAATATACCAGGGAAGCTACGAGATTAAAAGGTTTGAATTCCCTTTATGAAAATAAAGTCAGCCAGCTAAAATCGAATGAGAAAGAAATTTTACGAAAGGCAAAAGAAGAAGCAAAAGATGTATTGCAAAATGCAAATAAGCTGATTGAAAATACTATAAGAGAAATAAGAGAGAAGCAGAATTTTTCAGCAAAGGAAATAAAAGAAGCGTTTCAGTCCCAGGTTGAAAAAATTACCGAGATAAAAAAAGAAGAAGCCGGTAAAGAGATTATTGAAGAAATGACTGAGATGGAAAAGAAGAATATTAAAGTAGGGGATTATGTGAAAATTTCCGGAACGAACTCAATGGGCGAGCTGATAGAAATAAAAGATGAACATGTATCTGTTAATATGAACGGACTTCTTGTTAAAGCTAAACTGTCTGAAATTGAAAAAGTCAAAAGAGCAGAGGCAAAAAAGGAACATGCAAAGACTTC
>JBHEKU010000283.1:0-11747 GCA_041859205.1 Ignavibacteria bacterium
CTCCAAGCAAATTATGCTTATTGACTGAAGTGAGTCTTTGATATGTTGTAAAGAATGCCTGCTTAATTGTTTTGTAAGATTGAGAAACAAGTATTGCGCCATCTGTTATATTGTATAAAATTTCAGCATCGGTAACACTAAGGAAAGGCGGTGAGTCAACAATTATAATATCATATATCTCTTCCAGCTTTTTCATAAATTTCTTCATCTGAACAGATCCTAATATTTCCGAAGGATTCGGAGGAATAGTTCCTGCAGAAATTACATGCAAGCCTTCCAGATCCGTTTTCCTTGTAATCTCATCAAGAGAACAATTTGAAAACAAATAATCACTTAAACCGGGGTATCTTTCCAGACTGAACAGTGAGTGTACTCTTGGTTTACGTAAGTCGCAGTCAAGTATCAAAGTTTTCTTACCTGTCAAAGCAAAACTTCCTGCCAGGTTCACAGAAACAGTAGTTTTACCCTCGGACGGAATGGATGATGTGATTAGAATAGATTTGAGCGGCTTATCTTCAAGCTTTGAAAACTGTATTCTTGTTCTCAGTGCTTTGAAAGCTTCAGAAATATTGGATTTATTCTTTTCTCCGACTACAAATTCAGAGCCCACAGTATTTTCAGTATCAATACCTTCTATATTCGGAATCCAGCATAATACGCTCACACCCTTGCTTTCAAGATCTTCCGGTGTTTTTATTGTTCTGTCGAGTTTATCTTTTCCAATTGAGAATGCTAATCCGATAAAAAGCCCTACCATTGTTCCGATGAATATTAATCTCGGTCTGTTCGGACCAATAGGACCGTAGTTATCTGTTCCCGGGTCAATTATAGATGCATTTCCTAATCTTGATCTTTCATTAATTAAAGCTTCCTGATACTTTCCTTCAAGTGTTGTATAAAGTTTTTCTTAAGCTTCTTTATTTCTTTCAAGTTTTGCATATTCAATAACAGCTGCCGGAAGCTGGCTGAACTGTGCTTCATATCCTTTGGAAATTCTTGATATTGCAGCTTGTTTATTTTGAAGCCCTTTAAGCTCAAGCTGAGCGGAAAGTGATTGCTTTGTGAGGTCAGCTTTTACTTCGGGTGTAAGTCCTGTTACACCGGTCTTTAAAATATCAACTTGTGTATCGTAATCTTTTTTTAATGCGGTAATTTTATTGTCGGCTTCTTTCTCAATTTCCTGAGCAACTTTAGGATTTGTTATAGTGGATAATGCTACATTTTTTTTAACTTCAATGTCAGCAATTTCAGAAAGTAATCTGTTAAAGTATGGCTCATTAAGTTTTGAATTTATGAAGCCTGTTAAATTCGGGTCAATTTTTTTTACTTCAGATGTAATCTGCGACAGATTTGATTCAGCAACTTTTATTTCAATATCTGTTGAGTTTTTCAGCGCTTCTAATTGTGAAGAGTTTGAAATTAAATTTTTTATATTTTCCTCAATATTTATAATTCCCGTCCTTCTTTCGTAATCTTCGAGTTTTCCTTCTGCTAATGATAACTCATCGAACTTCTTATTTTTTTCTTCCTCTAAAAGTTTTCTGATTGAGGTAAGCTGTGCACGGCTTATATCTAAATTGTATTCCAGATATGCATTTGCAACCGATATTGCAATAAGCTGAGCTTCTTTAAACTGAGTGCTTTTTACACTTATTTCTAACAGGTCAATTCCCTTTGGAGTTGTGATTGTAACTATACTGGATAATAGCTCTCTTAATCCAACATCTGAAATTGCAACAGTATCTTTTTTGGAGTTCACTTTCACCAGCGACCTGTAGGTTGAAAGCGAGGTTTCCTTCTTAAGCGAATCCAGCAGTCTCTGAGTGGCTATATCTCTTACTACATAACTTTTAATCAGAGCCATTTGATTGGAGATATAATTCTGCGAACCTCCAAATTCAGGAATTGCAATTTGTTCAAGTACGTTACCCTGCGGCTTATCTACTCTTATTGAAACTTTTGCTTCATATACATTTTTTAAATTCTTAGCATAAAAATAAGTTGTGATAAAGCCTACGAGCAGCAGTGTAATAATAATGTACTTATTCTGTACAAACAGAAATAAATACTTTCTTAACTGTTCGGATATTTCGTTATCGCTATTTTGGAATTCATTTTCAGTTGTTTTACTCATTCTTCTATTTACTATTATTTATAGTTACAATTAGTGAAACTAATGAAGCAATAGGACCAACAATAAACAGTCCCTCTTTAATGTAATCCCATGCAGTTTTTTCGGTTTCCATTTGAATTAATAAAATGTCTCCGGGTTTAACGATAGGGTTTTCGATTGTGTAACTTATAGCCTCTCTGTCAAAGAACTTTTTATAATTGAATTTCATTACTGTGCCCGATTCGTATTTGCTTGTAATATCTTTTGCTCTCAGCAATTTCACATCTTCAAGTAATGAGCTGTTCATCGGCATCCCTGCAAATGTCATCAAGTCAATAACAGTTGTTCCTTCGGGGACAAGATATTTGCCAGGGTTTTTAAAACCACCCCATGCAATTACTTCCATATTAACTTTTAACGGGTCAGAGAAATCATAGTAGTTGATTTTTTGCTTCAATACTTTATTACCAATTACAAGATTTGTATCCTGAGAAAATACATCAGTTTGGTGAAAAAAACAAACACTTAACAACGCTAAAAAACAAAAATGCTTTAAATTCATTGAATTTACTTTAAATTGCTGAATATACTTATTTTCTCCTTAAAAATTGGTTTTGCAAAAATCTTTTCATAGCTCCGCCTATCTTGTCACACAAGTTTTTAAATATTCAATCACGTAATATACTCATAAATTGCCCCATTTTCAATGTCGTTTAATATAGTATTTTATCAAAAACCTTGCATTTGAGACTAAAATTACATTTTTTCGCGTTCAGCATTTGAGGTGAAATCATCCATAACTTAAATTTAACATATCACCGCCATACTGGATTAACATAGCAGATTTAACTCTTACAAAACATAAAAATTATAGCTTTCATTGAAAAAATTGATTCTGTTTTCAATGTATGTACTGATAGAATCAATTAAATTAGGCTCGAATAACTTTTAACTTTTAAAATTTTCTTTTCAAGGAGTATATTACCCAAAGTATATTACCATAAAGGAAATGCCGGAAATTTTAGAATAGCCGGTAATTCTGCCACACGCTGCATATATGCCGGAATGTAAAAAGAAAGGAGTTAAGATGATAAATTTTATAACATCTTACTTTAAAAACGGGAGTTTTTTAAAAAAAGCCCGATAAACAACTGATTATCGGGCTTTTAAATTGGTGGAGAATAGCGGGGTCGAACCGCTGACCTCTTGCATGCCATGCAGTGACAATCGATTTTGAGCTACTTTGGATTTTCTGTAATAAAATTCATTTGCTTTAAAAATTCTAAAAAATAAAACTGTAATTATATTCTAATTTGCTAATATTTAAGTCGTTTAGAATTATTTACTCTATATAATTGAGTAGGTTTTAATACCGTACAAAATCGCCCCAAAAACATTTTTGTTTCCCTTTTGTTCCAATCTTGTCAAAAACTGCTGACAAACTGCTGACAGAATCTTTTTATATACTGAAATTAAACTTGTTCCAAAATAATCATAGTTCGTTTCAATATCACGCTCTTTTCCTGTGAATTATACTTGAGTTTTCCAGGTCCCATTATCTTTCAGGTATTTGCAGATACCCATGAGTAGTAATCAAAGCTTTCTTGTTTATTTAACTTAGTTAAAATAAATACGTCCTGCAGCAAACTTCAGGACGTTTTAATATTTAATTTCATTTGTATTTTATACCATGGGAGCACTTGCAGCAACCATGTTCTTTTTTATTGAATTTATTTTGAACAGTACATATATAATTAATAGAACTGTTAATATCACTAATAAAATTATCCATATTCCACTTGAGTTGCTTGTCCCGGCAACAACTGTAACTACACCTTTCATATACGGATGAGGTGCGCACATATATTTGTAGTCACCTTTTTTATCAAGTTTGATTTTATAAACCTCTGCGTGACCAAGCAAAGGGGAGTTAAAAGGAACAGGAGCTTCATAAGTTGATGCTGTATGTATTCCTCCGAATTCTCCGTCCATATAAGTAAATATATCTTCATTCTGCCATACAATAGTAGTGCCCTCGCAGACTCTGATTGATTTTGGATAATAACTGTTTCCTATAATCTTTACAGTTACTTCTTTTACTTCAGGTCCGTATTCTACTACAGGATCAACATCAGGGGAGCCGGGCTCAAAAGGTGCGATTGTCCTTATTATTTTTGATTTAATATCGCTTAATTCTTTCCCAGTATATTTAGGACCTTCTGAAGATATTGTTACTGGTGTGACTGCATTCTTATCACATATCAGTAAACCTATTGCTCCTCTGTCGGCAGCGCTGACAGCATGGTCAAGCATAGTATACGTTCCTTCATCAGGGGGCATTCTGAATTCTATCACCCATGAATCCGATGGTCCGGAAGTCACGGATTGTCCTCCTGCCTGAGGCATATCAGGATTTCCCTGCCAGTAAACAAAGTCCCACATGATACCAACAATATGAAAAGTTGAAACGTGATTCGGCCCTACATTTATATAATTTATTCTTACATAATCACCGGGTTTTGCTCTTATAGGCTGCTCAACATATTTGAAAAGTTTTCCATTCCACATTGAATATATTGCATTGCCGTCTATTGCATCTTTACCGCTTGAATACATTTCATGCTGCAATAAATAAATTTCTACATCAGGTTTTCTGCCGAGTATCTGTTCAAGCTTGTATTGTTTCTTTGGCTTAACTGTCATCATACCGTATTGTCCGAATAAAATATGCAGCGGGATACCATGTCCTCCGGGTGCGCAATGATACATAAATACTCCCGGGCGCGATGCTTTGAAAAACATTGATTTTGTTTCCCCCGGATTTAAGTGGCCAAGATATTTTGAAGTTTGTGTTGATGCAGAGTGGATTGATGCTCCGTGCGGAATCATTCCTTTGTTAACTACGGTGAATTTTACAATATCTCCTTCGTTAACTACGATGTTGGGACCCGGGATTCCTCCGTTAATTACAAAACCTTTAAACAAAACTCCTGCGCCTATGTAAGCTTCTCCTTCAGAGAGTTCAATCGTAACTTCAGCATCCGGTTTTATATTGGCGTTCTGCGGAACGTAGCTTGAGGTCGGAATGGGAAGCCCATTATCTCTGTTTATAATTTCAATGAACTGAGTTGTATCAGTTTTATTTTGAGCAAACAGTGGAAGCTGAGCTTGCATTAAGAATAAAAAAGCAGTTATTAAAAATATTCTCAGTACTTTATTCGGATTCATTTTCTTTGTGTTAATTTTCTGATAAAATTTTATTTGTTTTCTTTTCTTTTCCTCAGCTTAACTGCGAAAAACCCATGTCGAAATAAATAATTTTATAAATTCAAAAGTACTTAATGAATTATCTGCATTCTCATTCTCTGCTAATATTTGTTTCATACCTTCCGTTAAAGGCTCTTCCTGTGTTACAGATTTCTTCGGAAGCACAACAGAGTTTCCTCCATCCTGATTTTTTATAGCTTCAATAAGTTCCTGACCTCCCAACGTATTAGCTCTCTTCTCTAGTAATTCCTTTTTAAAGTCTTCATTGCATTTCGGACAAGCCGATGTCTCGGTTTTAGATGCTACTGACAGAACCGTTATAAACAGGCACATCATAAATATTTTTTTCATAATAGTTTTAATTTAATTCTTAAATTATTAGTAAAAGCAGAATAACTGAAAATATTATTAGTATTGATATTATTAGAATTCTTATCTTTTGTAATTCCAGACTAACACCAGGTAACCAGTTGTGTGAATATCCGGGAAAAGCGTTTGCCTGTGTGTTGATAAAAATATCCGGAATCTGTAATACTGCATTTTCAATATTAGACTCTTCCTCTCCTCCACCTCCGAATAACAGAATAGCAAACATAATACAAATCATACCCATAACCACAACGGTCATCCACGTTTTATAAGTATCCATATCCATTCCCTTATCGGCAATTTCACTTTGCGCAAAAAGATTTTCAGTGATGAAAATTGAAAGGATTAAAAAATATTTTATAAGCTTTTTCATTTTAAATTTTGTTCTGTTTTTTACAAACCATTCTTTAAAATTCAAGAATTGAATGAAATATTAATTTTGAATCTTTATCAGAAGTTTTATTCTCATAATCCATAATAAATGGCAACTGATAGCCAAACTGCTGGTATGATATTCCCAGTGTAAACATTTTTGATGGTTTATACGCCAATCCAAGCATCATGAAAGTTTGTCTGTCTGTATTATTATTAAAATCTAAATTACTAACGGTACTGTTTGAGTTATCTGGGTCAAAGAAATCATATCTTGCTATGAGCATAAGTTTTTCATTTAGCGCTTCAATAGGAGGATTGAATTCAAAGTAAGTTGATAATCCTGCTGCTGAAGTATTAATTACTGAATCAGGTTTGGCAGGTGAAGGATCGTTGTTAAATTGCATACTATACTCTGCGCCAATTTTAAAAAATCCTGATTTATTAAAATTGTATTTGTAATGTATCATACTGCCGAATCTGTTTCTTACGTATTGCGCTCCTTTGTAATTTTCACCAAGTCCCATTTTTCCTATGTAAGCATATCCTCCTAAAGTTACATCGGCTGTGCCGGTGATTCTTGCCTTTGAGTCGCTTGCTTTTTTCTTCAACTCAGAAGCAAACGGATGAATAAAAGCGATAGCTTCTATATCCTTAAACCTGTTATCGAATCCTAAATTTCTAAAACCGTTACCGTTAAAAATATTTATATAAGCTTCGGCAAGATTGTTCGGCGCTGAAAAAGTTACGTTAGCTCCGATATCTGATGTGGGGAAATATGAACCTGAAGCTCTGTTAACCTGATATGCATTTTTTGAAACTGAAGTTATCCAGGGCATATCAGTTAATGTTTTAGCGAAGCCGCGATAGCTGTAGTACTTTTCATTCTCTAACGGCCACTGATTTGGAATTATTCCAAAAGTAAAATCTAGCTTTGTGCCATTGTCATTTTTTAAAGGTGTCCAGCTAACCCACGCAAATTTTACTCCAAGCTGATATTGAGTTTTTCCGACTCCGTCTGTCAAGGAGTAAATATCTGAAGTTAGTCTAGCCTTCAATGATGGAGTAAGTGAAGCAAATACTGTCAGAAATGCTCTTTCAAGAAAAAAAGAATTTTGATTTGTTTCAAATTGATTCTTTGCAGGATTGTAACCGAAAAGTGAATTAGAATTTGGCGATAATGAATCCAGCTTTGAAATAAAATTGCTGTTGTCAACATTAAATTCCCATCCGGTAAAAATAGTACCTGCAATTCTGAACTCCTGCTTAAATTCATCTTTTGATTGTGGATATACAAAGGATACGAAAGAAATGAATAATACAATTTGTAATAAGAACGTTTTCATAATTTTATCTACCTTATTATTAGCTTAGGCTGCAGCTTGGTGCATTCAATTCTTTTTCCATTTCTACAGCTTTTGGAAACAAAATATTATTTTCTAAATGAACATGCTGATGAAGATCCTGTTCAAACTCTTTTAGTTCACTATAAAGTACTTTAAATGTATTGCATGCATTTTCCGGCGGAGTGTAACGGTTGCTCAACAAACTGATTTCCGCCATTCTTTTTCCAGCTTCCTCATGTTCGTTTTCCATAACTTTAATTGGATTATTCACCGAACCAAATGATGCGCAATTCATTTTCATTGAATGCTGTATTGCCGTTTTCATATTTATTATATAGGGAAAAAGCATCTTTTCTTCTTTTTGCATATGAGCGATTAATTCTTCTTTAACCGCGTCAAAAGATGTTTTTATCTTTATTAATTGGGGATGTTTTACTCCATGTGCAGTTATGACTTTTTCGAGATGGTGTTCTATTGTGGAAACAGAGCGGGTTACGTAGTTGTGGTGGTTATTTATAATATAGTCAATTAGGAAGCTAACTTCCCAATTATTAAAATGCTGGGAAATGGCTGCGTTCTTTTCAACTGCCGAAAGTTGGGATATAACACCTTCAGGGTCTAACCCTTTTTCAAGGCATGCATCGTTAATAGTTTTCTTTCCGCCGCAGCAGAAATCAAGCCCCAGTGTTTCAAAAACTTCAGCTGTTCGGAAGTTATCACTGACGACTTGTCCGATTTTATTTTCTTTTTGTATTTGCATTATAGTTTGTTTTTTTGTTATTCAAAAATACTAACTATAATCTATTTCTCCTTTGATCTAGGTCAAATTCCGAAAATATATTTTTTGATTGGATTAAAGGGTAAGTTTTTTCAGACCTTTGATGTCTGTGATATGGATGGTTTTGCCGTCAACCTCAATTATCAGGTCTTCGTGCAATTTTCTGAAAGTGCGGGATAATGTTTCTAGTATTGTTCCAAGATATGATGCCAGGTCATTCTTGCTTATGCTAAGTTCGATGTAAGAATTCTCAGGTTTTTTGCTGTATTCAGAAAGTATAAAACCTGCAACTCTTTTAGTTACATCTTTTAATGCAATTTCTTCAATATGTTGATTCAATGAACGAAGTCTTTTTGCAAAACCGGAAAGCATCTTAAGTAAAAGCTTATTATTTTTTTCTATAATTTTCAAAAATGGCTCGGCAGAAACCTTCATAACTTCCGTGTAATCTTCTAATGCCATTGAATTAGCAGGGTATCTTGCTTCACCCCTTAATATTTGGTCCGAATTTTCAAACAGAGGTACTTCAGCAAAAGAATTATTTGGTGTGATAAGATGCAGGATATGTTCTTTAGCATCCTTTGATATCTTGTATATCTTAACAAGGCCTTTTAATACAATGTAAAAACCATTATATGGCTCCGTGTCAAAAAAGATTGTTTCTCCTTTATTGTAAATCCTTATTCTTATTATCTTCTCAATTTCTGTTAACTCTTCTTCATTAAGAGAGGAAAAAATAAAAACTTTACTGATTTCTTCAGGACTCATTTTTTGTTAATATACACAAAATATATATCTACACTTTTTAAATTAGTATTCAAAAATTAAAATTCAGAGGATGCAATTTCTTTTTTAAGTATTCTTCGTCAGTATATGAAAATACCTGCGGGGAAATATTCCGTTTGGTAAGTTAATGAATTATTTCACTTACCCCTTACACTTTATCATAAGAGAGCTCTTAAAAGCGATGCTCAAGAATTCATTATTCAAGAAGCCGAAGTACTTTACGTAAGGTGCAATTAATATGAAAGTATATCTAGCATTACCAGAAGTAAAATACAAAGATGATATAGCACCAGCCATATACATGAATTTCTGTTATCAAAGGAGAAGAAGATTTACATATGCATATTCATTTGGAGAATTACATCGTTTTGGAAAGCTACCATTAGCTAAAGAAACACGAGTTAGGGGATACTGAAAATCCATCTTGTATTCTCTGTTAACAAATATATTTTAAAAGGAATTGCTACGCCCAATTATGAGTTATAGTTATTATAAACAATAATTGGAAGTTTAAATACATTATGAAATGAAAAAGCCGATAAAAAGAAATGAAGCACTTCAACCTTTAAGTAGAGATCATCACCATACTTTATTGCTTTGCTGGAAGATCAGAGCAGGATTTGAAAAAGGTATTCCCGTAGAAAGAATAAAAGCATATGCTGACTGGTTCTATGAAAATTACATCATTAAGCATTTTAAAATGGAAGAAGAATATCTCTATCCGATTTTAGGAATTGAAAATAAGTTAATTCAACAGGCTATTGAAGAACATAAGCTGCTTGCGAGATTGTTTACGGACAATTCAAAAATAGAAGAGTCTCTAAGACAAATTCCGGAAGAATTAAAAAAACATATTAGATTTGAGGAAAGAACTTTATTTAATGAAATTCAAATATCCGCTTCACCGGAACAATTGGAAAAAGTTGAACTAATACATGATAAAGAGAAATTTGTTGATAATCTGAGCGATGAGTTCTGGTTATACAAAGTTACTGGAAATTAAGAAAATACCCTTGACTAATATTAAAAAACGTTTACAAACGATTTTTTACGTTCGTTTCGAATTTAAAAGTTTAGGTTAATGTTCTATTCATTAGTCATTTTAATCTGGAGTTTAAATCTCAACGTTCCTTTCTTAAGTCCGAAATTGGAATCGGGTTCCGATAAAGTTGAACAGATAAATTGTGGGTAGGAATGCATAAAGAACTCTTGTACTAGGTCTTAGAACTACTAAATGTGCTAACGAATTGCTAACAAAGAGTTAGTCTTAATAGAATACAATATAAAATTTATTGGGTTATACCACCTAACGACTCATCTACACTACCTACATAATCAACTAATTAGCTATTGCAATGTAATAAATATATGAATACATTAATCAGATTCCTCTTTTTTAAGCAATGAATATTCCTGGGAATAATAACTTCTTTTAATCAGAGTTTTTTTAAAGTATTCTACCATCAGCATATGGAAATACCTGCTGAAATAACACTTCGTTTGGTTAGCATTAATGAATTGCTCCGCTTACCTGTTTCACTTTATCGTAAGAGAACACTAAAAAGTGATGCTGAAGAATTTATTGTCGAAGAAGCTGAAGCGCTTCCACATAAAACTGCAATTAATATAAAAGTTAATCTTGCATCATCAGAAGTTAAATACAAAGATGATATAACTCTTGCCATTCAAAGACATTTCTGCTATCGCCGGGCGCAAGCACAAAAAAGGTTTAAACGAGTTTTACATTATGGATGGAGAATACTTTTTATTGCTCTGGGCTTGCTTGCTGCAATATTTTCACTTACTGAGCTCATCTTGTATCTTATGCCGGATAACAAGCTTCTCCTGTTTATCCGGGAATCCTTCATTATTCTCGGTTGGGTTGCCTTATGGCGGCCTCTGGATTTGTTGCTTTATGAATGGTACCCGATTAAAACAAATATCAATTTATTCTATAGACTTGAACATTGCAATGTTCACATTATTATTAGTGAATCTTAAATTAATTCTTTCTAATAATGGAATAATATTATGCAGGCTATGTAGAGACGCTCACACCAAGGAAATGAGAAACTCATCGGATTTTAAAAGGTATTCTTTTGATAACTCCTACGGAAAGAGGTGGGAGGTTGGAAGAGATTATTTATGCAGTTTTATTCTTGCCACTGACTAGTCGCCTTTCATGCAGGCGAATTAAATATTGATAGGACTTACATCATCATAAAAAAAATAAATTCAAAATTAAATACAATGAACGAACAACAAAAAATTAGACCACAAGAACCAACACGCTTCCTTGTTTTTTCCGCATCATTACGGAAGGACTCGCTGAACACTAGATTAGCTAAATTAGCTGCATCTGTTATTGAAAAAAATGGAGGAATAGTCGATTTTGCTAACATGAGTGAATTTGATTGTCCCTCAATGAATCAGGATTTGGAAATAAATAATTTTCATCCGGCAGGTGCAGAAGAATTCCACAAACGCATTTTGGCAAACGATGCCTTTATTATCTCATCTCCGGAATATAATGGTTCAATGCCCGGTTTTTTAAAAAATTCCATTGACTGGGTTTCCCGGTTTCGTCCGCAGCCATTCAATGAACGCCATGTTCTGCTAATGTCTGCTTCACCTTCGATGGGAGGCGGCAATCATGCGCTTTGGTCTTTGAGAGTACCGTTGGAAAAGCTTGGTTCAAATGTTTTTTCGGCAATGT